>NZ_JBSSEW010000009.1:0-246474 GCF_054062095.1 Pseudomonas sp. TE6288 | reverse complement strand
GGTGGGGGGCGTGGGGGGGGTGTTCCGGTTTGTCCCCCCCGGCTCAAATTAAAGGGGGCCGCCTTGCGGCCCATCGCCGCGGTTCGTCGCCACGACAAGCCGGCTCCCACAGGTAGGGCGCAGACCTTAGCCATTGCGCAGTCCCTGTGGGAGCCGGCTTGTCGTGGCGACGAACCGCGGCGATGGGCTGCACAGCAGCCCCTGAGGCGCATCAATCGTAGATGACTTTCTTCTTCCAGGTCTCGTCCTCATCGGTCTTGAGCCCCTGAGTCAGCGCATTCTGGTCGTTCTCCGCCGGCTCCATCTGGTCCAGCACCTGGGCGTTGGCCCGGTTCAGCAGTTTCTCCATATAAGTCAGCTGCTCTTCGTACTGCTTGGGCTCCGGCTGCTTGCGCAGGTACTGCACGCCACGCTCGAAGGCCAGGCGGGCCTGGCCCGGCTGGTTCTGCTGCAGGGCCTGTTGGCCAAGGTTGTTGAAGAACTCGATATGCAGCAGCACCAGGATATGGCGGATCTCCTTGACCCAGTACTTGCCTTCGTTGGTCGCCAGGAAACCTTCCTGGGTGGCACGCACGATCTGGTTGTGCAGCAGCTCGAGCAAAAAGCGCACGTCCTTGGCCTTGACCTCGGTGTGGATCGGCGCGGGAGGGTTGCTCACCGGGATGCGCTCGCCCAGGCCAATCAACCCCTCCAGCTCGGCGATGCGGGCCTTGAGGTCGCCGCTGTGCTTGTCCAGGGCCAGCTGACGCTGGTTGAGGTTCAGTTCGAGGCGGGTCAGCAGCAGCTTCAGCGCAGGCGTCATGAATTGCCCAGGGAAGGTCTCGGTGATCTCGCCGCAGCGGCGCAGGCGGTCGGCCAGTTCGACCTTGAGCCGTGCACGCTCGAGCTTGCCGTTTTCGACCACATTGTTCAGGTAGCCGATCACGATCAGCAGCGCGATACCTGCAACGATAAGCAGGGTGATCAGAAGTGGTGTCACCGTTAACGCCTCATGAAGAAGTTTTGCATCTATCGAGAGTGTAGTGAGTCCGCCCGAAAGCGAACAGTGCAGCCCGGCGGAACAGCCTGCGCTCCATTGAATCTGTGGCGGATTCGTGGGAGCGGGCTTGCCCCGCGATGAGGCCCTCAAGCCTTACCTCTATCTATCGGCCCGTAATCCAAAACCTACAGATGCTGGCACATCGCTACGAGCTTGCCGAGCCGGCGTCAGAAAAGCAACGCCAATCCCCGGACGCATCCTGCATCACCGCCCATGACGACGGGAAGTCATTGATTTAAATAAATTTCTACAAAGGGGTTGACGACCCTGCGAGGCATCCATAGAATGCGCGCCACTTGCAGCGTAAAGCACACAGCGAAACGCGGCAGGGAGTGAAAGCAAGCAGTACTTAATAGGTAGTGCGAGCAGCGTGTCCCCTTCGTCTAGTGGCCTAGGACACCGCCCTTTCACGGCGGTAACAGGGGTTCGAGTCCCCTAGGGGACGCCACATTGCGGGAATAGCTCAGTTGGTAGAGCACGACCTTGCCAAGGTCGGGGTCGCGAGTTCGAGTCTCGTTTCCCGCTCCAGTTTCTCCGGCACTGCTTCGGCAGGGCAGGAAAAGAAAATCCAGGCTGAATCGTGAGGTTCATGTTCTGGTGCGCTGAAAAGCGTCGGCTTAGTCCCCTTCGTCTAGTGGCCTAGGACACCGCCCTTTCACGGCGGTAACAGGGGTTCGAGTCCCCTAGGGGACGCCATGTTGCGGGAATAGCTCAGTTGGTAGAGCACGACCTTGCCAAGGTCGGGGTCGCGAGTTCGAGTCTCGTTTCCCGCTCCAGTTTCAATGCATCGTTTCGGCGGTGCCGGTGGTGAAGGTCTTCAAGGCGCTTCACGCCACATGCGGTAAAGCTTCACCCTGCGGGAATAGCTCAGTTGGTAGAGCACGACCTTGCCAAGGTCGGGGTCGCGAGTTCGAGTCTCGTTTCCCGCTCCAAATTGAAAACGCCACTTCGTTTGAAGTGGCGTTTTTTTTTGCTCGAATGATTGGTTCTTGGGGCGAGCTGGCTCGGCACACCTATCAATTTTACTAGTTGGCTAATGTCGTCTGGGGGCGTACAACGGCATGGCGCTACTCGTTACGAGCCCGATGTTCGTACTCGTTCCATCAGTTATTACTCTGTCGGGGGAGAATGTTGGGCGCACCTGATTTCACTCCATTCTGTCTTGAACAAGGAAGGAGCAATGACCGTGACGATCGAAAAGACGGATTTGGAAGTCCAGCTGGAGATATGTAAACGGGCGGTCGATGCTTGGAGGCGTTATGAAGAAAGTAAAGGGCAGCACCCCCCTTCGCAGGTAGAGCGACTTCGACTGGAAGCCGAGTTCTTATTTTCTTCGGCGCATCATTTTTTTAGGGGCAAGGCTGGTATTCCCCCTGACTTGCTAGATCGTGATTTGTCAGAGTGAGTTCACTTGCCCCGCTCTGGCGATTTGGGTTCCCGGCCCAGATGAGGCCGGGATGCATCTATACCAGATCAGTGAATATCACTCTGAGCAGGCTTGGCTAGCAGTTGCTTTTCTTGATGCCAATCAAACGCTTCGCCGTTCTGCTCTGCTTCGTACCGGCGCTCTTCTAGCGTCTGGTAAAGCTCCAGCTCTTCATCCGGCATGAAGTGCAGGCAGTCGCCGGCAAAGAACCACAGCAGGTCGCGCGGCACCAGGTGGGCGATCTGCGGATAGCGCTGGATCACCTGGCAGATCAGGTCCTGGCCCAGGTACTGGCTTTGCAGCGGGTCTTGCGGTAGCAGGGTGAGCAGTTCGTCGAAGCGCTCGAGGAACAGGGCGTGGCTTTCCTCCGGGACCTGTTCGGCTTCACCCAGCGCGGCCAGGATAGTGCGCAGGTGGTGAAGCAGTTGCAGGTGGTATTCCAGGTGGGGGTTGGCCATGGCGGCGCTCCTCGGTGGTTGAAACGGGGGGCGGAGTATACGCCGGTTGGGCGAGGGAGGCACCCGGCGTTGATCGTCAGGGCACTTGTGTTGCTGGTACCGGCCTTATCGCCGGCAAGCCGGCTCCCACAGGTACTGCGCAGGCCTTGAAACCGACGTGACCGGTGTGGGAGCCGGCTCGTCGTGGCGACGAACCGCGGCGAAAGGGCCGCACAGCGGCCCCGTCGTCCTATCAGCGAATCTTGCCTGTCACAGGCTCCAGTTGCGCCTTGTCGAACGCATCCACATCGATCACCACCCGGCGTGCCTGCTCGGCTTGATGCAGGCGTTGGCCTTCCTCCGCCTGCAGCACACCCGCTTCGATGGCGGCGTCGATCACCGATTGCCCGGCTGCCGCCTGCACCTTGCCTTCCTTGACCGCCTGATGCAGCGCCTTGTGCAAGGGGGCGGCATCGTCCAGCAGGTCACAGGCCGTCTGCAGCGCGGCCACCGGATCGCCCTCGGCCTGAGGCCTGAAGCAGCCCTCCAGCACTGCTTCCAGCGCCGGGTCGCCTTTGCCCCGGCCGATCAGCGCCGCCACCTCGGCATCCAGCTCATCGCTTGGTCCGGTATGCCTGCGGCCAAATGGGAACACCAGCACGCGCAGGGCGCAGCCGATGAAGCGGTTGGGGAAGTTGTCGAGCAGCGCGGCGAGCGCCTTTTCCGCCTGGCCCAGGTTTTCCTCCATTGCCCAGCGCAACAACGGGCGCAGGTGTTCGGGCGAGCCCAGGTCGTGGTAGCGCTTGAGCGCGGCGCTGGACAGGTACAGGTAGCTGAGCACATCGCCCAGCCGGGCGCTCAGACGCTCGCGGCGCTTGAGCGCACCGCCCAGCAGCATCATCGACAGGTCGGCCAGCAGGGCGAAGGCCGCCGCCTGGCGGTTGAGGGCGCGGAAGTAGCCTTGGCTCAGGGCGTCGCCCGGGACCTTCTCGAAATGCCCCAGGCCCAGACCCAGCACCAGGGTGCTGGCGGCGTTGCCGGCGGCGAACAGGATGTGCTGCATCAGCAGGTCGTCGAATTCTTTCAGCGCCTGGTCATGGTCCTCGCGCCCGGCCAGGGCCATTTCCCTGAGCACGAACGGGTGGCAGCGGATGGCGCCCTGGCCGAAGATCATCAGGTTGCGCGAGAGAATGTTGGCGCCCTCGACGGTGATGAAGATCGGCGCGCCTTGCCAGCTGCGGCCCAGGTAGTTGTTCGGGCCCATGATGATGCCCTTGCCGCCGTGCACGTCCATGGCGTGCTGGATGCATTCGCGGCCGCGCTCGGTGAGGTGGTACTTGAGGATCGCCGACAACACCGAGGGTTTTTCGCCCAGGTCCACGGCCTGGGCGGTGAGCAGGCGGGCGCTGTCCATCAGCCAGGCGTTGCCGCCGATGCGCGCCAGCGACTCCTGGATGCCCTCGAAGGCGGCCAGTGGCACGTTGAACTGTTCGCGTACGCGGGCGTACTGGCCGGTGACCAGGCTGGTGTACTTGGCCGCGCCGGTGCCGACTGCGGGCAGGGAGATGGAGCGGCCCACCGACAGGCAGTTCATCAACATCATCCAGCCCTTGCCGAGCATTTCCTGGCCGCCGATCAGGCAGTCCAGCGGCACGAACACGTCCTTGCCGCTGTTGGGCCCGTTCATGAACGCCGCGCCCAGGGGCAGGTGGCGTTGGCCGATCTCCACGCCCGGCAGGTCGGTGGGGATCAACGCCAGGCTGATGCCCAGCTCGGCCTGCTCACCCAGCAGGTGCTCGGGGTCGTAGGCCTTGAAAGCCAGGCCCAGCAGGGTGGCCACCGGGCCGAGGGTGATGTAGCGCTTCTCCCAGTTCAGGCGCAGGCCGATGACTTCCTCGCCTTGCCACTGGCCTTTGCAGATGACGCCGGTATCGGGCATGGCGCCGGCGTCGGAGCCGGCCAAGGGGCCTGTGAGGGCGAAGCAGGGGATATCGTCGCCACGGGCCAGGCGCGGCAGGTAGTGGTTGCGTTGCGCCTCGGTGCCGTAGTGCAGCAGCAGCTCGGCCGGGCCCAGGGAGTTGGGCACCATCACCGTGGAGGCCAGGTCGCCGCTGCGGGTGGCCAGTTTCATCGCCACCTGCGAGTGGGCGTAGGCCGAGAAACCCTTGCCGCCGTATTCCTTGGGGATGATCAGGGCGAAGAAGCCGTGCTGCTTGATGAAATCCCAGGCCTGCGGCGGCAGGTCGAGGTCCTGGCCGATCTGCCAGTCGCTGACCATCGCGCACAGTTGCTCGGTGGGGCCATCGATGAAGGCCTGTTCTTCCTCACTGAGCTTGGGCGCGGGGTAGTCGAGCAGGGTGTCCCAGTCGGGGCGGCCGCTGAACAGGTGGCCGTCCCACCACACGGTGCCGGCATCGATGGCTTCGCGCTCGGTGGGCGACATCGGCGGCAGGGTCCGCTGGAACCAGCTGAACATCGGCGTGGTGAACAGTTTGCGGCGCAGCTCCGGCAGGGCGAAGAAGGCCGCCTTGGCGGCGATCACCACCCAGATCAGCGCCAGCAGCCAGCCTGGCGCGGTGCTGAAGATGCCCATCAGCAGGGTATAGGCGGCGATGGCCGCGAGGATCTGCAGGGGCGCCAGGCGCCGGTGCAGGAGATACGCGGCGCCAAGCACCAGGACCAGCAACCACAACAGCAACATGATTCTTCCTCCTTGGAAGCGGGCGTTAGGCCGACCCACAGAGCTTAGACGCGCTGGGGCGGATGGCCTGCCTAGGAGATGACAGGGTGGGGCGCTGGGAGTTCGGTGGGGAATGTCATGCAGTCATCGCGGGGCAAGCCCGCTCCCACGCCAGATATGCAATGTGGGCGTGGGAGCGGGCTTGCCCCGCGATGCGGTCATCAGATTATCTGGAGCGATTCAACCCCAGCTCCATGTCGTCGATCAGCGCCTTGGCCATGGCGCTGAGGATGCGCGCCGAGCTGCCGGCCAGCAGGTCGCCCTCCATTTCCGCCTCGCAGGTCAGGTGGCGAATGCAGCCGAGCAGCACCGACAGCTCGCTGAAGGCATCCTCGAAGGTAACGCCCGGCTCGATCTTGAACAGGTCCAGGCAGGTGGTGCGGCCTGCGGTATGGCCGCGGCTCATGGCTGCACCTGTGGCTTGTGTTCGAGCAGGGCGCAGGCGAGCTGGCCGAGGTAGTCGCTGGCGGTGAACAGGCGGTCCTGGGTTTCGCCGGGCTCGGTCTTGAAGTAGATGTCGAGGACGTCGGAAATGGCGGTGGCCACTTCGACGGCGGCGGACATGGCTTCTTCGTGGGTGAGGGTGGGGCGGATGCTGATGAAAGGGGCGAGGCGGGGTGGGTCTGGGACGATTTTTTTCATGGTAGAGCTTCCTTGTGGTTACGAGTACACCACCATCCGCATCCTTTCTCACGAGATTAAGGTGGCAGCCATGTACGGGGTGAGAAATCCGGGCCACAAGGTAAACCCGGCCAGACCGAGGTCTGCCCGTACACGGCCACCATGACGGAGGCGCGTTACCGTTGTGGGAATCGGGTTTCTCACACCCGGTCACCAAATGTGGCGACCCGGTGAAGTTATCCCTGGGGTATTTCCCCGACAACGCGGCGGCTTCCGGCAAGCGCGTAGGATAGTTCCCAAGCTTTGCTGGCTGAAGCATTTGGTTTCAGGTTCGGAAAAATCTGACAGATCGCGGGGGCCGCTGTCACCGCCCAACGCTTGGAGTAGACTGTCCGACCTCCCGCATTCATAAGGACGTTGTCATGCTGAAGATCTGGGGCCGCAAGAATTCGAGCAATGTGCGCAAGGCGTTGTGGATCGCCCACGAGCTGGGCCTGGACTTCGAGTCCATCGATGCCGGCGGCGCCTTCGGCGTGGTCAACGAACCGCACTACCGGGCCCTGAACCCCAACGGCCTGGTGCCCATGCTTGAAGACGGTGACCTGGTGCTGTGGGAGTCCAACACCATCGTGCGCTACCTGTGCGCCGAGTACGGTGAAGAGCAGGGTTGGTACCTGGACGACCCGCGCCAGCGCGCCCTGGCGGACAAGTGGATGGACTGGACCACCTCGTCCTTCGCCGGCCCCTTCCGCCCGCTGTTCTGGGGCCTGCTGCGCACCCCCGAGGACCAGCGCGACTGGGTGGCGATCAACGCCGCGCACAAGCAATGCGCCCAGTTGCTGGCCATCGCCGACGAGACCCTGGCCAAGCAGCCGTACCTCTCGGGCGAGCAGATCGGCATGGGCGACATCCCCCTGGGCAGCTTCATCTACGCCTGGTTCGAAATGCCGATTGAACGCCCGGCCATGTATCACCTCGAAGCCTGGTACGAGCGCCTCAAGCAACGCCCGGCCTACCAGGCGGCGGTGATGACCGCCCTGACGTGACGCCACTTCGATAGTCACTATCGATACATGTGACTGTACTTGTGCGGCCGCGCCTTGCACCATGGCCGCACTCACTGCGCCAGTGTCTTTACCTGGCGTGTCCCGAACCTTTTTCATCGGTACCTGACCCGCCATGAGTTCCGCCCTGTCCATTCGACAGCTGACCAAGACCTACGGCAACGGCTTCCAGGCCCTCAAGGGCATCGACCTGGATGTTGCCGAAGGCGACTTCTTCGCCTTGCTCGGCCCCAACGGCGCTGGCAAGTCCACCACCATCGGCATTCTCTCGACCCTGGTGAACAAGACCAGCGGCACGGTCAACGTGTTCGGCAACGACCTGGACCGCTCGCCCGCGGCGCTCAAGCGCTGCCTGGGCGTGGTGCCCCAGGAGTTCAACTTCAACCAGTTCGAGAAGACCTTCGACATCGTCGTCACCCAGGCCGGCTACTACGGCATCCCGCCCAAGGTGGCCAAGGAGCGCGCCGAGCAGTACCTCACGCAGCTGGGCCTGTGGGACAAGCGCGACGTGCCTTCGCGCTCGCTGTCCGGCGGCATGAAGCGCCGGCTGATGATCGCCCGGGCGCTGATCCACGAGCCGCGCCTGCTGATCCTCGACGAGCCGACTGCGGGGGTGGACATCGAACTGCGCCGTTCGATGTGGAGCTTCCTCACCGAGCTCAACCAGAAAGGCATCACCATCATTCTCACCACCCACTACCTCGAAGAGGCCGAGCAGCTGTGCCGCAACATCGGCATCATCGACCACGGCACCATCGTCGAGAACACCAGCATGCGCCAGCTGCTGGGCAAGCTGCATGTCGAGACCTTCGTCCTTGACCTGCGCCACGACCTGCCCGCCGCGCCTGAGCTGCAGGGCTACCCGTGCCGGCTGATCACCCCGCACACGCTGGAGGTGCAGGTGGACAAGGACATCGGCATCACCGCGCTGTTCGGCCAGTTGGCGCTGAAGAACATCGAGGTGCAGAGCTTGCGCAACAAGACCAACCGACTCGAGGAGCTGTTCGTGTCCCTGGTGGAAAAGAACCTGTCGAAGGTGGCCGTATGAGTGTGGAACTGCGCACCAACTGGGTCGCCCTGAACACCATCGTCTACCGCGAAGTGCGGCGCTTCCTGCGTATCTGGCCGCAGACCCTGCTGCCGCCGGCGATCACCATGGTCCTGTACTTCGTGATCTTCGGTAACCTGATCGGCCGGCAGATCGGCGATATGGGCGGCTTCACCTACATGGAGTACATCGTGCCGGGGCTGATCATGATGTCGGTGATCACCAACTCCTATGGCAACGTGGTATCGAGCTTCTTCGGCAGCAAGTTCCAGCGCTCCATCGAGGAGCTGATGGTGTCGCCGGTGTCGCCGCACACCATCCTGGTCGGCTATGTGCTGGGTGGCGTGTTGCGCGGCTTGGCGGTGGGGGTGATCGTGACCTTCCTGTCGCTGTTCTTCACCCATCTGCAGGTGCACCACCTGGGGGTGACGGTCATCGTGGTGCTGCTGACCGCGACCATCTTCTCGCTGCTGGGCTTCGTCAACGCGGTGTTCGCCCGCAACTTCGACGATATCTCGATCATCCCGACCTTCGTGCTGACACCGCTGACCTACCTGGGCGGGGTGTTCTACTCGATCAACCTGCTGCCGCCGTTCTGGCAGACCGTGTCGCTGGCAAACCCGGTGCTGCACATGGTCAACTCGTTCCGCTACGGCATCCTAGGGGTGTCGGATATCAGTATTGGCACGGCGATCAGCTTCATGCTGGTGGCCACCGCGGTGCTCTACCTGCTGTGCGTGCGCCTGCTGGTCAGCGGTCGCGGCATGCGCGCCTGAGCCCTGGTTGGGGTTGGCAGCGCAGCGACACTGGCGCTGGCGCCACTGCCGGCCCACCCACCAGCGCCAGTAGCCCATGGTGGTGAAGTAGGCGAGCACGCCCAGCACCACCCCGCACACCACCGAGCCGAGCAGGAACGGTTGCCAGATCGTCGCCAGCTGCTCGGTGACCCAGTCGACGGTGATCGACTCGGGCAGCGTGCGTGGCGGCACCTGCAGCAGCCAGGCACCGGTCATGTAGGTGACGAAGAACACCGGCGGCATGGTCAGCGGGTTGGTCAGCCACACCAGGCTCACCGCGATCGGCAGGTTGCCACGCACGGGAATGGCCAGCGCGGCGGCCAGCAGCATCTGCATGGGGATGGGAATGAGCGCGGCGAACAAGCCGACGCCCATGGCCCGCGCCACCGAATGGCGATTCAGGTGCCAGAGGTTGGGGTCGTGCAGCAGCTTGCCGAAAAAGCGTAAGGACTTGTGTTCGCGGATGCTGGTCGGGTCCGGCATGTAGCGTTTGAACAGACGGCGCGGCATGTGGGCTCCCGGCAGGGTTGAAGGGCGTCAGTATGCCCTGATTGAAACGCAGCCTCGTTCAGAGTTTGTGACAATTGATTAGCAGGGTTTTCCCGCCAATCGGCTAAGCCTCAGGGGTCGTGATCGCTTCTGGAGCTCTATCTCATGCGCACAGGGATGCTGGCGCTGGTGCTCGGGCTGTTGAGCCTGCGTTTGTTACCTGCCTTGCCACCGGTCGGGTGGCTGATTCCATTGCTGTTGCTGGCATTGGCCTGCCTGCGTACGCGGGCCTGGCCGCTGGGCTGGTTTGTGCTGGGTGGCTGCTGGGCCTGCTGGTCGGCGCAGCAGGCGCTGGATGATCGCCTGGCCCCGGCGCTGGATGGCCGCACGCTGTGGTTGGAGGGGAGGGTGGTGGGGCTGCCGACCCGCACGGAGCGCGGCGTGCGTTTCGAGCTGGAGCATCCTGAATCGCGCCGGGCGCAATTGCCCAGGCGCCTGCAACTGAGCTGGTTTGCCGGGCCTGAATTGCGCGCCGGTGAGCGCTGGCGCCTGGCGGTGAATCTGCGCCAGCCCCATGGGCTGCTCAACCCCCATGGCCCGGACCGCGAAGCACTGTTGTTGGCCCGGGGTATCGGCGCCACCGGCTCAGTCAAGGCCGGCGAGCTGGTCGGCCAGGAAGCAGCGGACTGGCGCGATGCCGTGCGCCAGCGGCTGATGAATGTGGATGCCCACGGCCGCGAGGCGGCGCTGACGGCCCTGGTGCTGGGCGACGGCGCCGGGCTGGCCCGCGAGGACTGGCAGACCCTGCAGGCCACCGGCACGGTGCACCTGCTGGTGATCTCCGGCCAGCATATCGGGCTGTTGGCCGGGCTGGTGTACGGCCTGGTCGCGGGCCTGGCGCGGCTGGGTGCCTGGCCATCGCGCTGGCCATGGCTGCCCTGGGCTTGTGGCCTGGCCATGGCCGCGGCATTGGGCTACGGCTGGCTGGCCGGCTTCGGCGTGCCGGTGCAACGGGCCTGTCTGATGCTGGCGGTGGTGTTGCTCTGGCGCCTGCGCTTCAGGCACCTGGGGGCAGCCTTGCCGCTGCTGTTGGCGTTGTCGGGGGTGTTGCTGATCAATCCATTGGCCAGCCTGCTGCCGGGTTTCTGGCTGTCGTTTGCCGCGGTTGGCGTGCTGATGCTGTGCTTCTCTGCCCGGCTCGGCGCCTGGCGACCCTGGCAGGCGCCGAGCCCAGTGGGTGATCGCCGTGGGCCTGTTGCCGGTGCTGCTGGCGCTGGGGCTGCCGGTCAGCCTGACGGCGCCGCTGGCCAACCTGCTGGCGGTGCCCTGGATCAGTTTCGCGGTGTTGCCGCTGGCCCTGCTTGGCACGGCGGCGTTGCCGCTGCCAGGGGTAGGGGAGGGGCTGTTGTGGCTGGCGGGGCTTTCGCTGGATGGGCTGTTTCACCTGCTCGCGCAGCTTGCGGGGCAGTGGCCGGCATGGCTGCCCGAACCGTTGCCGCCGTGGGCCTGGCTGTTGGTCGCGCTGGGCGCGCTGTTGTTGCTGCTGCCTCGGGGCGTGCCGTTGCGCTTGCCGGGCGCGGTGATGCTGGTGGCCTTGTGGGCGCCGCGCGAGCAGGTGCCCCACGGCCAGGTGCAGGTGTGGCAGCTGGATGTCGGCCAGGGCCTGGCGGTACTGCTGCGCACCCGTCACCACGCATTGTTGTACGACGCCGGGCCTGCCCACGGCGACAGTGACCTGGGCGAGAGCGTGGTGCTGCCAACCTTGCGCAGGCTGGGGGTGAGGCACCTGGACCTGATGCTGGTCAGCCATGGCCACGCCGATCATGCCGGCGGGGCGTCGGCAGTGCGTCGGGGGCTGCCGGTGACGCGGGTGCTGGCGGGGGAGGTTGCCGGGCTTGCGCCTGCCGCGCTGTGCGACAGTGGTGAGCGCTGGCGCTGGGATGGGGTCGATTTCGAGCTGTGGCATTGGCCGCAGGGCGCCTCCAGCAATGACCGCTCCTGCGTGCTGCGGGTGGTGGCCAATGGCGAGCGCCTGCTGCTGGCCGGCGACATGGAGGCCGGGGCGGAGCGGGCTTGGCTGGCGGCCAGCGAGGATTCGCGTGTCGACTGGCTGCAGGCGCCGCACCACGGCAGCCGCACGTCGTCCACCGAACCGTTCATCAAGGCGCTGGCGCCACGCGGGGTGATGATTTCGCGGGGGCGCAGCAACGGCTTCGGGCATCCGCATGCGCCGGTGATCGAGCGCTATCTGCGGCATGGGGTGCAGGTGCATGACACGGCGCTGGCGGGGGCGTTGCGGTTGATGCTGGGGAGTCAGGGTGAGGTGGAGGGTTTGCGGACTGAGCGGCGGGACTGGTGGGATTAGGAAGGGCTTTGGGGGCATGTCGTGAGTTTTTCTTCGACGCGCAAATCGAGCGCCACCCCACAGCTTCCAAGCCAAGCCCAGCAATTCCCTGACCTCCGGCAGATGAGCCCCAGGCGGTCCTATGGTAGAGTGGCGGCCTTTTTCCGAGGGGATGCTTACTGTGTGGGAATTGGTCAAGTCCGGTGGCTGGATGATGCTGCCGATCATCCTGAGCTCCATCGCTGCCATGGCAATCGTCGGCGAGCGCCTGTGGACCTTGCGCGCCAGCCGTGTCACCCCGCCGCACCTGCTGGGCCAGGTATGGATGTGGATCAAGGACAAGCAACTCACCAGTGACAAGCTCAAGGCGCTGCGCGCCGATTCGCCGCTGGGCGAGATCCTCGCCGCGGGCCTGGCCAACTCGCGCCATGGCCGCGAGATCATGAAAGAGTGCATCGAGGAGGCCGCCTCGCGCGTCATCCACGAGCTGGAGCGTTACATCAGCACCCTCGGCACCATCGCCGCCATGGCCCCGCTGCTGGGCCTGCTGGGCACCGTGCTGGGCATGATCGACATCTTCAGCGCCTTCATGGGCTCGCAGATGACCGCCAACGCCGCGGTACTGGCCGGCGGTATCTCCAAGGCCCTGGTCACTACCGCGGCCGGCCTGATGGTTGGTATCCCGGCGGTGTTCTTCCACCGCTTCCTGCTGCGCCGCATCGATGAGCTGGTGGTGGGCATGGAGCAGGAGGCGATCAAGCTGGTCGAGGTGCTGCAGGGTGACCGCGAAGTGGAAGTGGCCGGAGGCAAGGCGTGAAGTTCCGGCGCAATCGCCAGCGCGAGAACGTCGACATCAACCTGGCGTCGTTGATCGACGTGGTGTTCGTGCTGCTGCTGTTCTTCGTGGTCACCACCACCTTCACCCGCGAGACCCAGCTGCGTGTCGAGCTGCCCGAAGCAAGCAGTGCCGCGCCCGCGCAGCCCGATGATGGCAAGCTGATCGAAGTCACCATCAGTGCCGACGGCGTGTATTCGGTCAACAACCACCTGCTGCCCAAGAGCGACCTGGCCACCCTGACCGAAGCCATCGAGAAGGAATCCGGCGGTGACATCACCCTGCCGCTGGCGATCAGCGCCGATGGCAAGACCCCGCACCAGGCGGTGATCACCGCAATGGATGCGGCCGGCAAGCTCGGCTTCAGCAAGTTGCGCATGACCACCGTCGAGGCCGCGCAGGGCAATCCCTGATGGCCTTCGCCGACCGTCTGCTCGCCGCCTGGTATGCCGGGCACCCGGCGCTGGCCTTGTTGCGTCCGCTGGAGGCTTTGTATCGTCGTGTGGTGACGCGCAAGCGTGCGCGCTTCCTCAGCGGCATCAGCCCCAGCTACCGCGCCCCGGTGCCCGTGATCGTGGTGGGCAATATCACCGTGGGCGGTACCGGCAAGACACCGATGATCCTCTGGCTGATCGAGCACTGCCGCCGGCAGGGGCTGAAGGTCGGCGTGGTCAGCCGTGGCTACGGCGCCAAGCCGCCGCAGTATCCCTGGCGTGTCGCCGCCGACCAGCTCGCCGATCAGGCCGGCGACGAGCCTTTGCTGATCGTCCAGCGCACCGGCGTGCCGCTGGTGATCGACCCCGACCGCTCCCGCGCCGTGCAGGCGCTGCTGGCCAGCGATGCGCCAGACCTGATCCTGTGCGACGACGGCATGCAGCATTACCGCCTGGCCCGTGACCTGGAGCTGGTCCTGATCGACGCCGCCCGTGGCCTGGGCAACCGTCGCTGCCTGCCGGCCGGTCCGTTGCGCGAGCCCGCCGAGCGCCTGGCCGAGGCCGACGCGGTGTTGTTCAATGGCGCCGAGGCTGACCGCGACGGCGGCTTTGCCTTCCGCCTGCAGCCGTCGGCGCTGATCAACCTGCGCAGCGGCGAGCGCCGCGAGCTCGACTTGTTTCCCGCTGGCCAGGCGCTGCACGCCGTGGCCGGCATTGGCAACCCGCAACGTTTCTTCAACACCCTGCTGCGGCTAAACTGGCAGCCGGTGCCGCACCCCTTTGCCGACCATGCGCCGTATAGCCGCGAAGTGCTGTCGTTCAGCCCGCCGCTGCCGTTGGTGATGACCGAGAAGGATGCGGTGAAATGTCGGCCGTTCGCTGCCGACGACTGGTGGTACCTGGCGGTCGACGCCGTACCCTCGCAGGCGTTCGTCGCCTGGTTCGACGCCGAGCTCGATCGCCTGCTGCCTGGCCGCCCCAGGCCCTGAGCCTTTTTCAATTTCCGTTTCAAGGAAGCTCCCATGGACACCAAACTGCTCGATATCCTGGCCTGCCCGATCACCAAGGGCCCGCTCAAGCTCAGCGCCGACAAGACCGAGCTGATCAGCAAGGGCGCGGGCCTGGCCTATCCGATTCGCGATGGCATCCCGGTGATGCTGGAAAGCGAGGCGCGCACCCTGACCGACGATGAGCGCCTGGACAAATGAGCCTGGACTTCACCGTGGTGATCCCCGCCCGGCTGCGCTCCACGCGCCTGCCGGGCAAGCCGCTGCTGGCGATCGCCGGCAAGCCGATGGTCCAGCATGTGTGGGAGCAGGCGCGCAAGAGCGGCGCCAGCCGCGTGGTCATTGCCACCGACGATGCCAGCATCGTCGAGGCCTGCCAGGCGTTCGGCGCCGAAGTGCTGCTGACCCGCGCCGACCACGAGTCGGGCACCGACCGCCTGGCCGAAGTGGCTGCCCAGCTGGGCCTGGCCGCCGATGCCATCGTGGTCAACGTGCAGGGTGACGAACCGCTGATTCCGCCGGTGATCATCGACCAGGTGGCGGCCAACCTCGCCGCGCACCCCGAGGCCGGCATCGCCACCCTGGCCGAGCCGATCCACGCGCCGGAAACCATCTTCAACCCTAACGCGGTGAAGGTGGTCAGCGACAAGAACGGCCTGGCCCTGACCTTCAGCCGCGCCCCATTGCCCTGGGCCCGCGATGCGTTTGCCAAGGACCGTGAGCGCATGCCCGAAAGCGTGCCGTACCGCCGCCATATCGGCATGTACGCCTACCGCGTGGGTTTCCTTCAGGACTTCGTCGCCTGGGGCCCATGCTGGCTGGAGCAGACCGAGTCGCTGGAGCAGCTACGTGCCCTGTGGCACGGCGTGTGCATCCACGTTGCCGATGCCATCGAGGCCCCGGCCGTGGGCGTGGACACCCCTGAAGACCTGGAGCGCGTACGGCGCTTGCTGGAGGCCTGATGCGCGTTCTGTTCGTCTGCCTCGGCAATATCTGTCGCTCGCCGACTGCCGAAGGCGTGCTGCGCCATCAGCTCGAGGCCGCAGGCCTCGGTGACGTGGTGCACGTGGCCTCCGCCGGTACCGGCGACTGGCATGTCGGCAAGGCGCCCGACAGCCGTACCTGCAAGGCCGCGCTGGCCCGCGGTTACGACCTGTCGCGCCAGCGCGCCCAGCAGGTCAAGGCGGCGCATTTCGCCGAGTACGACCTGGTCCTGGCCATGGACAAGAGCAACCTCGGCAATTTGCAGGCGTTGCGCCCACACAACGCCAAGGGCGAGCTCGACCTGTTCCTGCGCCGCTATGGCGCGGCCCTGGACGAAGTGCCGGACCCTTACTACGGCGGTGCCGAAGGCTTCGAGCAGGTCCTGGACCTGATCGAGGCGGCGTGCCGTGAGCTGGTCGTGGAAATCAAGGGGCGGTTATGACGGCGCACTGGCAGGAGCGCGTGTCGCTCAAGCCCTACAACACTTTCGGCATCGATGTCAGTGCCCGCTACTTCACCCAGGCCCATGACGACGACGAGGCCCGCCAGGCACTGGCCCAGGCCGCCGAGCGGCAGGTGCCGGTGCTGGTCATTGGTGGTGGCAGCAACTTGCTGCTGTCCCGCGATGTCGACGCCCTGGTGCTGCACATGGCCAGCCGTGGGCGGCGCCTGCTCAGCGATGACGGTGAGCGCGTGGTGGTCGAAGCCGAGGCCGGCGAGCCCTGGCATCCGTTCGTGCAGTGGAGTCTCGACCAGGGCCTGTGCGGGCTGGAGAACCTCAGCCTGATCCCCGGCACAGTCGGCGCCGCGCCGATGCAGAACGTCGGCGCCTATGGCGTGGAGATCAAGGACGTGTTCGCCGGCTTGACCGCGCTGGACCGCGAAACCGGCGAGCTGCGTGACTTCTCGCTGGCTGAGTGCGCGTTTGGTTATCGCGACAGCTTGTTCAAGCGCGATTCGAGCCGTTGGCTGATCCTGCGCGTGCGCTTTGCGCTGAGCCGGTCGTTGCAGGCGCACCTGGACTACGGCCCGGTGCGTCAGCGCCTGGCGGAGCAGGGTATCGAGCAGCCCACCGCGCAGGCGATCAGCGATGCGATCTGCAGTATCCGTCGGGAAAAGCTGCCGGACCCGGCTGCGCTGGGTAACGCCGGGAGCTTCTTCAAGAATCCTGTGGTGCCTGCTGCGTTGGTCGAGCGCATTCGTGCCGAGCATCCTGGTGTGGTGGCGTATCCGCAGGCCGATGGCCAGGTGAAGCTGGCCGCCGGCTGGTTGATCGAGCAGGCGGGGTGGAAGGGCTATCGCGATGGCGATGCCGGTGTGCACCGTTTGCAATCGCTGGTGCTGGTGAACTACGGCCAGGCGAGCGGGGCGCAGTTGCATGGGCTGGCTCGGCGGATCCAGGCGGATATCCTTGAGCGCTTTGGGGTCGAGCTGGAGATGGAGCCGAACCTGTACTGATGGGCTGGCCTACGCCGGCCCAATCGCGGGGCAAGCCCGCTCCCACGCCATAATCACATGCCTGCTCAGGCGTAGGATGGTGGCGTGGGAGCGGCCGCACCGCCCGGATCACCAGTAGAGCCGCTGCGATACACCGGCAAAGAAAAAGCCCCGCCAGTTCGCACTGGCGGGGCTTTTTCATTCAGCCGAGGCTATCAACCGTGATGAGGCTTGTGCTCATCGGCGGTTTCCAGCGCTTCAGCAGGGGCGGCTTCGGCAGCGGCCTGGGCGGCAGCGGCGGCTGCAGCTTCGGCTTCGCGCTTACGGCGACGCACTTCACGTGGGTCGTTCGGGGCGCGGCCGTTGGCCAGCATCGCCGAAGGCGCTTCGACCGGGGCCGGTGCTTCCACGGGCGCCTGCTCGGCAACGATCGGCGCAGGCTCGGCGGCAGGTGCTTCAGCCACTTCCGGCTGGGCCTCGACCACTGGCTCGACGACCGCTACAGGCTGCTCGGCTACCGGGGCTTCGACCACGGTGGCTTCGACTACCTGCGGCTGCTCGATTTCACCGGCTTCCACGGCAGGGGCTTGCACCGCCTCGGCGACGACGGCAGGCTGCTCGGCAGGGGCTTCTTCGACCACTGGCTGCGGCGCTACTTCGACTACCGGTTCGATGCTCGGCTCAACGGCGACCACTGGCTCGCTGACCGGTTGCTCGACCACCGGGGCGATGGCGACCTGTTCGGCCACGACCTCGGTGATTTCCACCTGGGTTTCGGCGACAGCGGCGCTGGCACGCTCGGCCTGCTGGTTGGCTTGGGCTTCGGCATCGGCGCTGATGTTGCTGGTGGCCACGGCGGCGATGACGGCAGTGCCGGCGGCCAGTTCAGCGCCCAGCTCGGTGGCCTGGTGCTGTTGTGGCTGCTGCTCTTCGCCGGCGTCTTCGTCGCCTTCGATCAGCTCGCCATTGGCGTTGCGCTGGCGCTCACGACGGTTGCTGCGACGACGCTGGCCACGGGAGCGGCGGCGCGGACGCTCGCCATCGGTGCCTTCCTGCTCGTCCTGCAGCAGTTCGTCGTTCGGCAGTTGCTCTTCGGCGAGCTCGGCGGCCTGTTCGACGGCCTGCGCCTCAGGGCGCAGCTGGCGCTCTTCACGCGGAGCGCGTTCTTCACGTGGCGCACGCTCTTCACGAGGGGCGCGTTCTTCACGCGGTGCACGCTCTTCACGTGGTGCGCGTTCTTCACGCGGGGCACGCTCTTCACGTGGTGCACGTTCTTCACGCGGCGCGCGCTCTTCGCGAGGGGCACGTTCTTCACGTGGTGCACGCTCTTCACGGGCTACACGTTCCTCGCGTGGCGCACGCTCTTCACGTGGGGCGCGTTCTTCACGGGCGGCCGGGGCCGGTGCGGCGTCCAGCGGCTCGCGCAATTCGCGCACGCGCTCTTCGCGGTTGCCACGGCGGTCTTCGCGCGGCTGGCGCTGACGCTCTTCGCGTGGGGCGCGTTCTTCACGCGGTGCACGTTCTTCGCGTGGCTGACGCTCTTCACGCGGGGCGCGCTCGCTGCGTTCTTCACGCGGCTTGCGGTCTTCCTCGCGGCGGCCATTGCGGTTGCGGCTCTGCTGGCGACCGTTGCGGCGCTCTTCGTTGCGTGGCGAGCGCTCGGTGGCCGGTTTTTCGGTGGTGACGGCCGGTGCGGCGGCAGGCTCTTCCTTGCCGGCGAACAGGCTGACCAGCGACTTGACCAGGCCCTTGAACAGGCTTGGCTCCGGTACGCTCGGCGCAGGCGCCGCGGGTGCGGCTGGCTGCTCTTCGACGGCAGCCGGTACCGGTGCGTTGGCGCGGGCCGGCGCGGTCTTCACCGCGGCTTCCTGGCGTACCAGGGTGCGAGTAGCGGTCGGCAGCGGCGCTTCTTCGGTCTCGGTCGAGGCGATTTCGTAGCTGGACTGGTTGTTCAGCACGTCCGGGTTGTCGTCGCGCAGGCGCTGGACTTCGAAGTGCGGGGTTTCCAGGTGGTCGTTCGGCAGGATGATGATGCGCGCGCGAGTGCGCAGTTCGATCTTGGTGATCGAGTTGCGTTTCTCGTTGAGCAGGAAGGCGGCCACCGGGATCGGCACCTGGGCGCGCACCTCGGCGGTGCGGTCCTTCAGGGCTTCTTCCTCGATCAGGCGCAGGATCGCCAGCGACAGCGACTCGACGTCACGGATGATGCCGGTACCCGAGCAGCGCGGGCAGACGATGCCGCTGCTCTCACCCAGCGATGGACGCAGGCGCTGGCGGGACATTTCCAGCAGGCCGAAGCGCGAGATGCGGCCGACCTGCACACGGGCGCGGTCGGCCTCGAGGCATTCGCGCACGCGTTCTTCGACGGCGCGCTGGTTCTTCGCCGGGGTCATGTCGATGAAGTCGATGACGATCAGGCCGCCGATGTCACGCAGGCGCAGCTGGCGGGCGATCTCTTCGGCCGCTTCGAGGTTGGTCTGCAGGGCGGTTTCCTCGATGTCGCTGCCCTTGGTGGCGCGCGCCGAGTTGATGTCGATGGAGACCAGGGCTTCGGTCGGGTCGATCACGATCGAGCCGCCGGACGGCAGGTCGACGACGCGCTGGAAGGCGGTCTCGATCTGGCTTTCGATCTGGAAGCGGTTGAACAGCGGCACGCTGTCTTCGTACAGCTTGACCTTGCTGGCGTACTGCGGCATCACCTGGCGGATGAAGGTCAGGGCTTCTTCCTGGGCGTCGATGCTGTCGATCAGTACTTCGCCGATGTCCTGGCGCAGGTAGTCGCGGATGGCGCGGATGATGACGTTGCTTTCCTGGTAGATCAGGAACGGCGCGGTACGGTCCAGCGAGGCTTCCTTGATGGCGGTCCACAGCTGCAGCAGGTAGTCGAGGTCCCACTGCATTTCTTCGCTGCTGCGGCCAAGGCCCGCGGTGCGCACGATGAGGCCCATGTCGCCCGGAACGGTCAGGCCGTTCAGTGCTTCACGCAGCTCGTTGCGCTCTTCGCCTTCGATGCGGCGGGAGATGCCGCCGGCGCGCGGGTTGTTGGGCATCAGCACCAGGTAGCGGCCGGCCAGGCTGATGAAGGTGGTCAGGGCGGCGCCTTTGTTGCCGCGCTCTTCCTTCTCGACCTGGACGATGACTTCCTGGCCTTCGCTCAGGACTTCCTTGATGTTGACCCGGCCTTCAGGGGCTT
The DNA here is from genome assembly GCF_054062095.1 of Pseudomonas sp. TE6288. NCBI lineage: Bacteria > Pseudomonadati > Pseudomonadota > Gammaproteobacteria > Pseudomonadales > Pseudomonadaceae > Pseudomonas > Pseudomonas sp. TE6288. Next base: position 226,579 of record NZ_JBSSEW010000009.1, on the reverse strand, counting down.
TCTTGAAGTATTCGCGGGAGATTTCCTTCAGCGGCAGGAAGCCGTGACGTTCGGAGCCGAAGTCGACGAAGGCGGCTTCAAGGCTGGGCTCGATCCGGGTGATCTTGCCTTTGTAGATGTTGGCCTTTTTCTGCTCACGGGCACCGGACTCGATGTCCAGGTCGTAGAGGCGTTGGCCGTCCACCAGGGCTACACGCAACTCTTCGGGTTGAGTTGCGTTAATCAGCATTCTTTTCATGTTGTACCGTCGGTTTCCGGGCTGCCGGAAACGGCGTTCGGCACACACGACTTTTCATGATCGGTGCCAAGGTGCGCAAAGGGTGGCGAACCACCCCCGTGTCTGACGACGTTCGGCACCAGCCGGTTGCCCAGCCTGCCGTTGTCGCGACGACGCGTCCTGTTTTGCGGTGCCAAAAGACCTGTCGAGCTTTTCGAAGGTTATCCGAATCAATCGAGCGGGCCTGGTGCACTCAGTCAGGAGGAGGAATCAACCGGTCGTCCGTGGATGCCACGAGGGCGTCTGTTCAGGACCTTGCCCGCTCATCGCCCGTTGAGTGGGGCGGTGGGTCGGGTTCGGTGCCACACGGTCCGAAGGCTGTGCATCTCCACCCTGCACGTATCCCTGAAAATTCGGTGCTGCCGCGCGCTGAATCCGCAACGGGTTGCATTTTTCGCCAGCCCGGTACCGGGCTGGCGCCATGACATATCCAAGGCAGGTATTTCCGAAGCATTCGCCCGAATGCGCGGAAACGACGGTGGCGGGCAGAGGTACGGCGAAAAGAAGCGGGTAAGCAGGTGAAACACCGCACTTGTCGTTTTTTTCCGGTCTTCTCTACACAGCGCTGGTGGCGATTCCAGGCATTTAGTTAAACTGGCGAACGCTCCGTAGGACGGCCTCGCGTCCTCGGAATTGCGATGGTCAGGGCCGGCGTAGAGCCTGATGCCGCTGGCCTGCCGCTTTTGGCGGCGTTCGCGACTATAGCAGTTATGATTAAGTGCTTCAATTCCATAAAAAATTGTTATGATCCCGCCATGACGACCAATACCCCTCCGACTTCCGGCGTTCAGCTGATCGAAGTCGCGCCGGAGCTTGCCGGCCAACGCATCGACAATTTCCTCATCACCGCGCTCAAGGGCGTGCCCAAGACGCTGGTCTACCGCATCCTGCGCAAGGGCGAGGTGCGGGTCAACAAGGGCCGGATCAAGCCTGAGTACAAGCTGCAGGCCGGCGATATCGTGCGGGTGCCGCCGGTGCGCCTGCCCGAGCGTGACGAACCCGCGCCCGTGGCCCAGGGGCTGTTGCAGCGCCTGGAAGCCGCCATCGTCTATGAAGACAAGGCGCTGATTGTGATGAACAAGCCGGCCGGCATTGCCGTGCATGGCGGCAGCGGCCTGAGCTTCGGGGTGATCGAGGCGCTGCGCCAGTTGCGCCCCGACGCCAAGGAGCTGGAGCTGGTGCACCGCCTGGACCGCGACACCTCGGGCCTGTTGATGATCGCCAAGAAGCGCAGCATGCTGCGCCACCTGCATGCCGCGCTGCGCGGCGATGGCGTGGACAAGCGCTACATGGCGCTGGTGCGCGGCCATTGGCCGACCTCGAAGAAGCAGGTCAATGCGCCGCTGCAGAAGAGCAACCTGCGCTCCGGCGAACGCATGGTCGAGGTCAATGATGAGGGCAAGGAGGCGCTGACGCTGTTCCGCGTGCTGCGCCGCTTCGGCGAATTCGCCACGATTGTCGAGGCGCGGCCGATCACCGGCCGTACCCATCAGATCCGCGTGCACACCTTGCATGCCGGGCACATGATCGCCGGCGACAGCAAGTACGGCGATGAAGACTTCAGCCGCGAGATTCGCGACCTGGGTGGCAAGCGCCTGTTCCTGCATGCCTACCAGTTGACCGTGCCGCTGCCCGACGGCGGCGAGCTCAAGCTCGAGGCGCCGGTGGACGAGATGTGGGCCAAGACTATCGAGCGGTTGGCGTCCTGAGCCATGAATAAAAGTTATGACCTGCTGGTCTTCGACTGGGATGGCACGCTGGCCGATTCCATCGGGCGCATTGTCGAGGCCATGAACGTGGCCGCCGGGCGTGCCGGGGAGGCCGCCAGCAGCGACGAGGCGATCAAGGGCATCATTGGTCTGGCGCTGGGGGAGGCGATCGCCACCCTGTATCCACATCTTGAGCTGCCGCAGGTGGAAACATTCCGCCAGCATTATGCCGATGTCTACATGGCGCTGGATCAACAGCCGTCGCCACTGTTCGACGGTGTGGTCGAGTCGCTGGCAGCGTTCCGTGCCGAGGGGTATCGTCTGGCGGTGGCCACCGGCAAGGCGCGACGCGGTCTGGATCGGGTGCTCAAGGCCAATGGCTGGGAAAACTATTTCGACATTACCCGGGCGGCCGACGAAACCCGCGGCAAACCGCATCCGCTGATGCTCGAGGAGATTCTCGCCCACTGCCAGGTCGAACCCGGGCGGGCGCTGATGGTCGGAGATTCGGCGTTCGACCTGCAGATGGCCAGCAATGCCGGCATGCATTCGGTCGCCGTGGGCTATGGCGCCATGTCGCTGCAGGCTCTGGCCGAATTTGGCCCGCAAGTGTGCATCGAGCATTTTTCCCAGTTGCGCGAATGGCTGGCCGAGCCTGCGCAGATCAATTTCCAAGGTAGGTGAGCATGACTGACGAGTGGAAGGCGCCCGAGGCCGATGAGGCTGGCGAGGAGCGCAAGAGTTGGAAGTTGCTGGAGAAGACCTTGCTGGCGGGTGTCCAGGAGCAGCGTCGGGCGCGGCGCTGGGGGATCTTCTTCAAGCTGCTGACCTTCGTTTACCTGTTCGGCATCCTGTTCCTGTTCACGCCATTGATGGATGTGGACAAGGCTGCCTCGCGCAGCGGCAGCCATACCGCGCTGGTCGAGGTGCGCGGGGTGATCGCCGATCAGGAGCCTGCCAGCGCCGACAATATCGTCAAGAGTCTGCGCGAGGCGTTCAAGGATCCGAAGACCAAAGCCGTGGTCATGCGCGTCAACAGCCCGGGCGGCAGCCCGGTGCAGGCGGGTTATGTGTACGACGAGATCCGCCGTCTGCGCGCCGAATATCCGGCCATCAAGCTGTACGCGGTGATCGCCGACCTGGGGGCCTCCGGCGCCTACTACATTGCCAGCGCCGCCGACGAGATCTATGCCGACAAGGCCAGCCTGGTCGGCTCCATCGGCGTCACTGCGGCGGGCTACGGCTTTGTCGGCGCCATGGACAAGCTGGGCGTGGAGCGGCGCACCTACACGGCGGGCGAACACAAGGCCTTCCTTGATCCGTTCTCGCCACAGAAGCCGGAAGAAACCGCGTTCTGGCAGGGTGTGCTGGATACCACGCACCGCCAGTTCATCGCCATGGTCAAGCAGGGGCGTGGCGAGCGCCTGAAGGACAAGGATCACCCTGAGCTGTTCAGCGGGCTGATCTGGTCGGGCGAGCAGGCCAAGGAGCTGGGGCTGGTGGACGGGCTGGGCAGTGCCAGCTATGTCGCCCGCGAAATCGTCGGCGAGAAGGAACTGGTGGACTTCACTGTGCAGGAGTCGCCGTTCGATCGTTTCTCCAAGCGCATCGGTGCCAGTGTGGCGGAGCGCATGGCGCTGTATATGGGCTTCCAGGGGCCTTCGCTGCGTTGATCTGAAGTCGATTGGGGCCGCTTCGCGGCCCTTTCGCCGGCAAGCCGGCTCCCACAAATTACGCCGCATCCTGTGGGAGCCGGCTTGTCGTAGCGACGAACCGCGGCGAAGCGGCCCCAGTCTCTCAAGGCGCCTGCACGCCTTCCTTGTGCAGCATGTCCACCAGCCGAATCAGCGGTAGCCCGATCAGGCTCGTGGCGTCGCAGCCGTGGGTGCTCTGGAACAGGCTGACCCCCAAGCCCTCCGCCTTGAAGCTGCCTGCGCAGTCCAGTGGCTGCTCGGCCGTCACGTAGCGCTCCACGCGCTCCCGATCCAGCTCGCGCATCGTCACGGTAAACGGCACGCAATCGACCTGGCACTGGCCGGTGGCGCTGTTCAGCAGTGCCAGCCCGGTGAGGAAGGTGACCTGCTGTCCGCTGGCCTCCAGCAACTGCTCGCAGGCGCGTTCGAAGGTGTGAGGCTTGCCGAGGATCTGCTCGCCCAGTACCGCCACCTGGTCGGAGCCGATGATCAGGTGATCGGGGTGACTGGCGGCCAGGGCTTCGGCCTTCTGTCGGGCCAGGCGGCGCACCAGCTCGACGGCGGGCTCGCCATCGAGGCGCCGTTCGTCAAGGTCGGGGCTCGCCCAGGTGAAGGGCAGGCGCAGGCGGGTGAGCAGTTCGCGGCGGTAGGGCGAGCTGGAAGCCAGTAACAAGGGAAGCATGGTAGACTCCTGGGCAATTGCCCCGAATTCTAACATGCGAGATGGCACCTAATTTCCTTTGACAGGGAGGGGGTGCATCCCTAGAATGCTGCGCCTATGTTGAATGACCCGATTCCACCTCACGTTGACCCGCGCAAATTGGCTGATCGTGGCGTAACCCTCGAAGGTTCGCTGCAACTCGCTGATTTGGAAAGACTCTGCGACCCGCTTTCCGACAATGTCGGTACGGTGCAGGCGAAGTTCGATTTTGAACGAGATGAACAGCACGTGGTGGTTATCCACAGCGCGCTGGATGTCGAAGTCAAGATGGTTTGCCAGCGTTGTCTTGAGCTGGTCACCCTGCCGATCCATAGCGAATGTACGTACGCTGTGGTGAAGGAGGGTGCGAACACCCAGTCGTTGCCGAAAGGCTATGACGTGCTGGAACTGGGCGAAGATCCATTGGATCTGCAGGCACTGGTCGAGGAAGAGCTTTTGCTTGCCCTGCCAATCGTGCCTGCTCATCATCCGGAAGAATGCCAGCAGCCGGCGGGACTCGATGAGCCCGAGCCGAGCAAGGACGAGGTATCGCGGTCCAACCCGTTCAGTGTATTGGCGCAGTTAAAGCGTGACCCAAACGTTTAGGAGTTAATCAATTATGGCTGTTCAGCAGAACAAAAAATCCCGCTCTGCCCGTGACATGCGCCGTTCGCACGACGCCCTGTCGGCAGAAGCTCTGTCGGTAGAGAAGAGCACCGGTGAAGTACACCTGCGTCACCACGTTTCGCCAGAAGGCGTATACCGTGGTCGCAAAGTGATCGACAAGGGCGCTGACGAGTAATCCTTGTCCGCTCAGATCATCGCGATCGACGCAATGGGCGGGGACTTCGGTCCCCGCAGCATTGTCCAGGCTAGCATTGCCTGCCTATCGGCTACCCCCTCGCTGCACCTGACCCTCGTCGGTCAACCCTCCCTCCTTGAAGATCTTGTCGGCGGCCTCGCGGCTGCGGATCGCGCACGCCTGCAGATTGTCGCGGCCAGCGAAGTGATCGGCATGGACGAGCGGCCATCGCAGGCGTTGCGGGGCAAGCCGGACTCGTCGATGCGCATCGCCCTCGAACTGGTGCGTGATGGCAAGGCCCAGGCCTGCGTAAGTGCCGGCAATACCGGCGCGCTCATGGCCTTGTCGCGCTTTGTGCTGAAGACCCTGCCCGGAATAGATCGCCCGGCGATGGTGGCGGCGATCCCGACCCAGGCCGGCTACTGCCAGCTGCTTGACCTCGGCGCCAACGTCGACTGCAGCGCGGAAAACCTCTACCAGTTCGCCGTGATGGGCTCGGTGGCCGCCCAGGCTCTGGGCGTGCATCGGCCGCGGGTGGCGCTGCTCAATATCGGTACCGAGGACATCAAGGGCAACCAGCAGGTCAAGCTGGCCGCCAGCCTATTGCAGAACGCCCGGGGGCTGAACTACATCGGCTTCGTCGAGGGTGACGGGTTGTACCGGGGCGAGGCGGACGTGGTGGTGTGCGATGGTTTCGTCGGCAATATCCTGCTCAAGTCCAGCGAGGGTCTGGCGACCATGATCGGTGCCCGCATCGAGGCGCTGTTCCGTGGCGGGGTGTTGGCGCGAGCCGCAGGTGCCCTGGCCATGCCGCTGCTCAAGCGCCTGCAGGCCGACCTTGCGCCTGCGCGGCACAATGGTGCGAGTTTCCTGGGGTTGCAGGGCATCGTCATCAAGAGCCATGGCTCGGCGGGCGTGCAGGGTTTGCAGAGCGCGATCCAGCGAGCGCTGATCGAGATCCAGGAAAACCTGCCGCAGCGCCTGCACGGGCGTCTTGAAGACTTGTTGCCCTGAGCTGCGCGATGAGGTCATTACTGGAAATGCAAAGCTTTTGGGCATACCGCCCATGAAGTGCTTAAATGTGACCGCTTGGTCCGCCGCTCCATCCAAGCTTTCAGATTGCGCGTCTGGCCCGCGGCCTGGCGCACCCTATCCGACGACAAGATCATAAGGGCTTGTTCAATGTCTGCATCCCTCGCATTCGTCTTTCCTGGTCAAGGTTCCCAGTCGCTGGGCATGCTCAAAGAGCTGGGCGCCGAAAAACCGGTAATCGTCGAGACCTTCAAGGAAGCGTCCGAGGCCCTGGGCTACGACCTGTGGAAACTGGTCCAGGAAGGCCCGGAAGAACAACTCAACCAGACCGACAAGACCCAGCCGGCCATCCTGACCGCCTCCATCGCTTTGTGGCGCCTGTGGCTGGAGGAGGGTGGCGCGCAGCCGGCTTTCGTCGCCGGGCACAGCCTGGGTGAATACAGCGCCCTGGTCGCCGCTGGCAGCCTGTCGCTGAAAGATGCCGTGCGCCTGGTCGAGCGCCGTGGCCAACTGATGCAGGAGGCCGTACCTGCCGGCCATGGTGCCATGGCCGCCATCCTTGGCCTGGACGACGCCGTGGTGGTCGAGATTTGCGCCGAAGCCGCCGAAGACGAAGTGGTCAGCGCGGTGAACTTCAACTCGCCGGGCCAGGTGGTCATCGCCGGCAACAAGGCTGCGGTCGATCGTGCCATCGAGCTGTGCAAGGCCAAGGGCGCCAAGCGTGCCCTGCCATTGGCGGTCAGCGTGCCATCGCACTGCGCCCTGATGAAGCCGGCCGCCGAGCGTTTCGCCGAGGCCGTCAACGCCATCGAATGGAAAGCGCCGCAGATCCCGGTGGTGCAGAACGTCACCGCAGCCATCGCCGCCGACCTCGATGCCCTCAAACAGGACCTGCTGGCGCAGCTCTACCAGCCGGTACGCTGGGTCGAGTGCGTGCAGGCCCTGGCCGAGCGCGGTGCGGTGAACCTGGTCGAATGCGGGCCGGGCAAGGTCCTGGCTGGCCTGAACAAGCGTTGCGCCGACGGCGTGACCACCTACAACCTCAATACCCCAGACGCCGTCGCCGCCACCCGTGCGGCGCTGGCCTGAATTCGGAGAAGCTTGCATGAGCCTGCAAGGTAAAGTTGCACTGGTCACCGGCGCCAGCCGTGGTATCGGCCAGGCCATCGCCCTCGAGCTGGGCCGCCAGGGCGCAACCGTGATCGGTACCGCCACCACCGCTTCTGGTGCCGAGCGTATCGCCGCCACCCTGAAGGAGCACGGCATCAACGGCACCGGCCTTGAGCTGAACGTCACCAGCGCCGAGTCCGTGGAGGCAGTGCTGGGCGCCATCGGCGAGCAGTTCGGCGCGCCGGCCATCCTGGTCAACAACGCCGGTATCACCCGCGATAACCTGATGCTGCGCATGAAGGATGATGAGTGGTTCGATGTGATCGACACCAACCTCAACAGCCTCTACCGTCTGTCCAAGGGCGTGCTGCGCGGCATGACCAAGGCGCGTTGGGGTCGTATCATCAGCATCGGTTCGGTGGTGGGTGCCATGGGCAACGCCGGCCAGGCCAACTATGCCGCCGCCAAGGCCGGCCTGGAAGGCTTCAGCCGGGCCCTGGCTCGTGAAGTGGGCTCGCGTGGCATCACCGTCAACTCGGTGACCCCGGGCTTCATCGACACCGACATGACCCGTGAGCTGCCAGAAGCGCAGCGCGAGGCCCTGCAGAAGGAAATTCCGCTGGGCCGCCTGGGCCAGGCCGAGGAGATCGCGAAAGTGGTTTCCTTCCTGGCTTCCGACGGCGCAGCCTATGTCACCGGCGCCACCGTGCCGGTGAACGGCGGGATGTACATGTAAAACCGCAACTCAATGTGACGGATTGCTTCAAAAAAGAGTCATACTCCGAGCCTAAAATCCGTTATAAAGCTGCAACCAGATTCCGGGCAGAGGGCCCGGTGACTTGGTGGAAGGCGCGTTACGCTTGAAAAGCAGGCGTCTTCCTATAAACTTGGTCACCGGCCAGCTGCCTGACATATGTCCATTAGGAGTGAAAACTAGGTATGAGCACCATCGAAGAACGCGTCAAGAAAATCGTCGCCGAGCAACTGGGCGTCAAGGCTGAGGAAGTCAAGAACGAATCTTCCTTCGTTGAGGACCTGGGTGCCGATTCGCTTGACACTGTTGAGCTGGTGATGGCTCTGGAAGAGGAATTCGAGACCGAAATCCCTGACGAAGAAGCCGAGAAGATCACTACCGTTCAAGCTGCTATCGACTACGTCAACGCCCACCAGGCCTAAGACGCTGTAGTCGACGCTTCTTGTCGGGAAAAACCGCACTGCCTTTGCCGGCGTGCGGTTTTTTCTTTGCGAGAGCCGGGGTTTGCTGCCATTCCATTCGCCATGGCAAGTGCACTGGCAAGAGACTCTGTTATTTGGAAATGAGGAGAGTACTGTGTCGCGTAGACGCGTCGTGGTCACTGGTATGGGTATGCTGTCGCCACTGGGTACCGATGTACCGAGCACCTGGCAGGGCATTCTGGCTGGCCGCAGTGGCATTGGTCCGATCGAGCATACGGATCTGTCTGCCTACTCCACCCGTTTTGGCGGCTCGGTGAAGGGCTTCGAAGTCGAGCAGTACCTGTCGGCCAAAGAGGCCCGCAAGCTCGACCTGTTCATTCAGTACGGCCTGGCGGCCGGCTTCCAGGCGGTGCGCAATGCCGGGCTGGAAGTCACCGATGCCAACCGTGAGCGCATCGGCGTGGCCATGGGTTCGGGGATCGGCGGGCTGACCAACATCGAGGAAACCAGCCGTACCCTGCATGAGCAGGGGCCGCGGCGGATTTCGCCGTTCTTCGTGCCGGGCTCGATCATCAACATGATCTCCGGCTTCCTGTCGATCCACCTGGGTCTGCAGGGGCCGAACTATGCAATCGCCACTGCCTGCACCACGGGCACCCACTGCATCGGCATGGCCGCGCGCAACATCGCCTACGGCGAAGCCGACGTGATGATCGCCGGTGGCGCCGAGATGGCCGCCTGCGGCCTGGGCATGGGCGGCTTCGGTGCTTCCCGTGCGCTGTCCACCCGCAACGACGAGCCGGCCCGTGCCAGCCGTCCCTGGGACAAGGGGCGTGACGGCTTTGTGCTGTCCGATGGTGCCGGCGCCCTGGTGCTCGAAGAGCTGGAGCATGCCAAGGCTCGTGGCGCGACCATCTACGCCGAGCTGGTCGGTTTCGGCATGAGCGGTGACGCCTACCACATGACCTCGCCGCCCGATTCCGGCGAAGGCGCCGCTCGCTGCATGGCCAATGCCCTGCGCGATGCCGGTATCCAGCCGCAAGAGGTCAGCTATATCAACGCCCACGGCACCTCGACGCCGGCTGGCGACGTGGCCGAAGTGGCTGCGATCAAGCGGGTGTTCGGCGAGCATGCCTACAAGCTGGCAGTGAGTTCGACCAAGTCGATGACTGGCCACCTGCTCGGCGCTGCCGGTGCGGTGGAGGCGATCTTCAGCGTCCTGGCGATCAACAGCCAGATGGCGCCGCCGACCATCAACCTGGACGAACCGGACGAAGGTTGCGACCTGGACTTCGTGCCGCACCAGGCGCGCAGCATGCCTATCGATGTGGTGCTGTCCAACTCCTTCGGCTTTGGCGGGACCAACGGTTCGCTGGTGTTCCGCCGGTTCGCCGGCTGATGCTCAGCTGGGTCGATGGCCAGGACGCGACTGCGGTCAATCTGCAGAACCGTGGCCTGGCCTACGGTGATGGTCTGTTCGAGACCATCGCCGTGCGCGGCGGCAGGCCCAGCCTGCTCGCGCAGCATGTCGACCGCCTGGCGCTGGGTTGCCAGCGCCTGGCGATCGAGGCCGACCTGACGCTGGTTCGCAATGAACTGTTGCAATTCGCCCGGCAACTGAGCGAAGGCGTCGCCAAGCTGATCCTGACCCGCGGCGACAGCCAGCGCGGCTATGCCCCGCTGGCTGGTGCGCAGGCGCGGCGTATCCTGCAAGGCGGCCCCTTGCCGGCCTATCCGACGCAGCATGCCGAGTTCGGCGTGCGGCTGTTCCCCTGTGAGACGCGCCTTGCGGAACAACCGCTGCTGGCCGGGCTCAAACACCTCAACCGCCTCGAGCAGGTGCTGGCCCGTGCCGAATGGCAGGACAGCGCGTTTGCCGAAGGCTTGATGCGTGACGCCCAAGGGCGGGTGATCGAAGGGGTGTACAGCAACCTGTTCCTGGTGCGTGATGGCGTACTGTTCACCGCCGACCTGAGCCGTTGTGGCGTGGCCGGGGTGATGCGTGCGGCATTGCTGGAACAGGCCGCGCTGCTGGGGATTCCCACGCAGGTGCGCGACCTTCCGTTCGAGGCGCTGCAGCAGGCTGACGAAGTATTCCTCTGCAACAGTGTCTATGGCGTCTGGCCCGTGCGTGAATTCGCCGCGCTGAACTGGCCCGCAGGGCCGCTCACCCGTAAACTGCAGGCCGTTGCCCGTACGTTACTGGATACCTGATTCGTGAGACGCAAATTCCTGCTGCTGCTGGAAATGAGCTTGATCCTCGCCGGCCTGGCATTGGGCTGGGCCGCCTGGAAGGTCAACTCGGTCCTGGAGCAGCCGCTGCAAGTGGCACAGGAGCGCATGCTCGACGTGCCCAATGGCACGACGCCAAACCGTATGTTCTACCGGATGCAGGGCGAAGGCCTGCTCGACGATCCGTTGTGGCTGCGCCTGTACTGGCGTTTCAACATGGCCGGCACGGCGTTGCACACCGGTGAATACCGCCTGACCCCGGGCATGACCGTGGGACAGTTGTTCGATGCCTGGAAGCGTGGCGATGTGGTGCAGTACAACCTCACCCTGGTCGAGGGCTGGACGTTCCGCCAGGTGCGCGCCGCGGTGGCGAAGCATGAAAAGCTCAAGCACACCCTCGAAGGCCTGTCCGATACCGAGGTGATGGACAAGCTTGGTCATACCGGCGTGTTCCCCGAGGGCCGTTTCTTCCCTGACACCTATCGCTTCGTGCGCGGCATGAGCGATGTCGAGTTGTTGCAGCAGGCCTACATGCGCCTGGACGAAGTGCTGGCCAAGGAGTGGGCCGAGCGCAGCACCGACCTGCCGTATCGCGACCCGTACCAGGCGCTGATCATGGCCTCGCTGGTGGAGAAGGAAACCGGCATTCCCCAGGAGCGTGGGCAGATCGCCGGCGTGTTCGTGCGGCGCATGCGCCTGGGCATGATGCTGCAGACCGACCCCACCGTGATCTACGGCATGGGCGAGCGCTACAACGGCAAGATCACCCGCGCCGACCTGCGTGAGCCGACGCCCTACAACACCTACACCATGACCGGCCTGCCGCCGACACCGATCGCCATGGTAGGGCGCGAGGCAATCCACGCCGCGCTGAACCCAAGCGATGGCTCGAGCTTGTACTTCGTCGCCCGTGGCGACGGCAGCCATGTGTTCTCCGATGACCTGGACGATCACAACAGCGCGGTGCGCGAGTTCCAGATCAAGCGGCGGGCGGATTATCGTTCGAGCCCTGCGCCTGTGCCCAAGGAGTCCACGGACGAACCATCATCCGCGCCACCTCCGGTCAATTCCGAGGAGGTGCCGGAAGTGCCGGTGGAGCCTGCGCAGCAGGAGGCTCAGCCTGCGGATCCGTCTCTGCCTCAATGAGTAGGCGGGTCGAGGCTGGCGTCAGGTAAGCGGTGGTGGTGGGAAGGGACTCTGCTTGATCGGGACCGCTGCTCTTTGCCTCGGCAATCGAGGCCAGGAGCATTTGTGCTTTGGCCAGGGCAGGGATGCCATTTTCCGATAGTCCAACCTGCCGAAAGAGTGATAGCAGTTCATCCGCCTGCGGCTCAGTAATGTCAAATGCCAGAACAAGTGCCTGCTTCGCGCTGTCGGCGCTGAGCATGTTCATCTCCACGACACTGGCCATGTGCATCACGGCCATCTTGAGGCTTTTCGTTTGCCTGGCCCGTATGAGTGCACGAGCCGAATACCGTTGAGCGAGGCTTTCCACCTGATCGAGCTTGCAGGTTCGGATGACGGCGTCACCTTCATCGGTCCGTTTGCTGTACAGCCATTTGTCGCTCAGTTCGATGTGGTCTGAGTAGCGTTCGCTATAGGGGTAGAACCATAACAGGTCGGCTTGGCTGGGGTAGCTGCCGGAGGTCCAGCCGCTTGAACGGTTGCGTAGCGGGTCAAAGTTTTTCTTGTAGGAATTGCATATCTTGCAGGTCACGATGAGGTTGTAAGGCTCGTAGGTGAACTGGGGGTAACCGAACGTGTGTTGGCGGTCCTCGAACACGTTACTGCTGCCTTTTGGCTGCTCGCATTTCTTCGATGGGGACTTTGGCAGGATATGGTCAAGTTCGCGATGGCCGACCATGTCCTGCTCGATGACGTTCTGGCAATAGGCGCAGCGGTAGTTCTGCAGTTCCAGAAGTCGTGTCCTGTAGTTTCTCACCGCTGCGGTGATTTCCCATTCGTTTCCTTGGTGCAGCCTGATCGGAGCGAGTAGGGCGTTGTCGGTGACAGTGAAAATGATGGTGTCGAACCACGTCATTGTCGTTCGTCTCCAGCACGCAGTTTCAACTCGTCGGTGATGTCGAGCAAAACGTTGCGCAGCGGGTCATGTACAGGCAGCGTGTCGACATCCTTGAACAGGTCATTGGCGATTATCTTGCATGCATTGTCGTCGAGGCTTTGATTGGAGCGAATAAGCGATAGTGCGTACTCGGCAGTCTTGGTGAATGCCGGTGCCCGAGCCGAGTCGAGTTGGAATACCTCTTGATAGACGTCGGATGCCGTCCAGCCAAAGGTTGAAGCTATTGGTCGAGTGCTGAGTCGGTGAGTGCCATTCTTGTCCGCCTCGGTGTATTCCAGAGTCTGTACGTTCCCCCATTCAGGCGCTACGCCAGAAGCGATCAAGGGCGAGTGCGTTGCGATCACCGCCTGGGTTCCCTGAAATTCTCTCAGAATGCTGTTCAGCATGGGGATGTATTGCAGTTGCCAGGCTGGGTGCAGGCTGTTCTCGGGTTCATCTACGAGCACAAGGCTATGCGGCTTCACGGTGGCACAAAGGCCAGCAAAGCCACAGAGCCAGCTCCATTGTCCAGAGCTCAGGTCTTCGCCCTCCAGGCATTCTTCGGATAGGGTCCGAGGATCGTCAGTTTTTGAGGAGCGGGTGAAAAACGTTTTATCGATTTCGAGAAAGCCCGCATGGAGCAGAAGTTCGAGTTCGGCTGTACCCCACTCCTGCGACGGTCCATTTTCCATTTGAAAGGTGCCGTGCTCAAATTTCAGCGAGGCAGGTGATTTCGACGTGTCGAATCGGTTTGCCAGCTTGAACACACTGAAATGTTCATTGCTGTCGAGCTTCTCAAAAGCTGCGTGCAGGCGAGTATGAAGGTGTGTGAGCCTAGTAGTGCCCAAATATTGCGTTTTGAGTTTCTTCGCGACCTCTTCGAGGATGTCAGAAGCGAAATAGGTAGCCGTATGGTAGCTCTTGACCGCTTTGGCGAATTCTTTTGACAGCTTTAGCTGAATGATGATTTGCGGTTTCAACCCAAGGTGCGAGAAGACACCTTCAAGCAAGTGTTGGCGTTCTGGCAGCAGATCGGCATTTTCCAGCAGTGCGGTGATCAGTGCTCTTTCGCTTTGCCCGGTGCCAGCCATGCCATTGGATGCACGTTGTCCCAGGTACCAGAATTGCCGGGGGGTGTGAGCGCCGAGCAGCGGGCTGCCGACACGAGAGAAGCGGTCGAGTGGTGTTCCGGATATGCAGATAGTGCCACCTGACGGCTTGTCTTGTGGCCACCCTGTGGTCTCGGTCACCACCTTGCGTCTTTTCAGATCTGTGTAAGAGCGCTTGCCCAGCGAGGACTCCATTAGCTGCCTGAGTACGTAGCTCTTTCGGCTGCCGTTCTGACCAATCAACACGGAAATCCAGGCGCGTTGTTCCAAGCGTTGTTCATCACCAAGCGAAATGGAGGCGTGGAGTTTGGAGGACTTGATTTGGAAGTTTGTCAGCATTGTGTGCGATCCATCGTCACTGGGTGTAGGTGAGCAAGCAGTGGCCCATCAAGTGTCTTGAGCTGGCAGGACACCTTATCCGCTCTGCTGAGTAGTCCAGGCCTTGGCCACCTTGCGTTCAAGGTCTGCGATCGTTCCATCATTGATGATCAGGGTATCTTGCTCGTTCAGTTCTATGCCTGACTCGGAGCTATGCGCGTTCACTCGCAGGGCGTCAGGTCGCCGAACATGCCAAATGACACCGTTGTGACTACGCAGGAAACGGGCTTCGTTTTCGAAACGAATGTCCTTGATTATGATGGTATTGATCTGCGCTGGCAGGAAAGGCAGCGGCTTTGGTCGAGTCACTGGCCGCAGCGCCCGCTTGAACAGATAATCCTGGTCCAGTTCAACCGCCTTTTGCGCGATGAACGCAAACGTATCCTGGGGCGCGACTTGCCAGAATGGGTCGATTTGCCTTGAGCAATGCGGGTCCCATGTCTGTTGATCGGTAAAACCAAAAAATGCCTGGGCGGCAAGCCTGATTGGGGCATCCGCCTCGGAAAGCACCGCCAGGGGCGATGGTTGCGCAGATTGTGGTTGTGGCTCGATTGCCCGTTCAGCTCGCATCAGCCAGTGGTCCGAGTTGAAGGCTCGCATCCATTCGGTGCCTACCTGCTGGAAAAACTCGCGTGGGGAGCGTGCCCAGTCATCGAGTTTCTGTTCCTTGAGCGCGTCGGCCCAGGCTTCTTCGTCGGTCAGGCCAAACAATGCCTGGCAGCCCATCTTCAAGGGGTCGGCGAGCGCGTAGGCAGCAACGCCGGGGTATGCGAGCAGCATCGCGGCGACGGTGTCCTTTCCCGATCTGGCAGGGGCGGCCAGGCCGATAATTTTCCTCACGTAGGCTCCGGTGTCTTCAGTGTGATTGCGCAGGTACAATAGAAGGCTTCGGCCCGATTTTAATTTGTCATAGACGATGTTTGCAAAGATCCAGCGCGGCACATTCATATGTGCAAAACATTTCAGGCGTACCGACCATGAGTAAGCAGTACCCCTGGCAGCAGGCGCTCTGGCAGCAACTGGCCGGGCGTGCCCAACACGCCCACGCCTACCTGCTGCACGGCCCCCAGGGCATCGGCAAGCGGGCCCTGGCCGAACGCCTGATGGCGCGGCTGTTGTGCCAGCAGCCACAGGGCCTGGATGCCTGCGGCCAGTGCAAGTCGTGCCTGTTGCTCAAGGCCGGCAGCCACCCGGACAACTTCGTGCTGGAGCCGGAGGAGGCCGACAAGCCGATCAAGATCGACCAGGTGCGTGAACTGGTGTCGTTCGTGGTGCAGACCGCCCAGCAGGGCGGGCGCAAGGTGGTGCTGATCGAGCCGGTGGAGGCAATGAACATCAATGCCTCCAACGCCTTGCTCAAAAGCCTGGAGGAGCCCTCCGGAGACACCGTGCTGTTGCTGGTCAGCCATCAGCCCAGCCGCCTGCTGCCAACCATCAAGAGTCGCTGCCAGCAGGTCGCCTGCCCGCAGCCAAGCCTGGAACAGAGCCGTGCCTGGCTGGCCGGCGCGCTCGAAGGCAGCGACGAACAGGAGCGCGAAGAGCTGCTGACCTTGGCCGCGGGTTCGCCGCTGATGGCGGTCAGCCTGCAGGCCCAGGGCGTGCGTGAGCAGCGGGCGCTGGTTACCGAAGGGGTGAAGAAGCTGCTCAAGCAGCAGCAGTCGCCTACCCAACTGGCCGAAGCCTGGAACACGGTGCCCCTGTTGTTGCTGTTCGACTGGTTCTGCGACTGGTCGCACTTGATCCTGCGTTATCAGTTGACCCAGGACGAAGAGGGTTTAGGCTTGCCCGACATGCGCAAGGTGTTGCAATACCTGGCGCAGAAGAGCCGGCAGGCCAAGGTGCTGGAGGTCCAGGCGTGGATTCTCGAACAGCGCCAGAAGGTGCTGGGCAAGGCCAACCTCAATCGTGTACTGCTGCTCGAAGCGTTGCTCGCCCATTGGGTGCAGCTGCCGGGCATGCGTTGATTTCCACCGCTCCCCTAATGTGTGTCGTGTTCCCATGCTCGTAGATTCCCATTGCCACCTCGACCGTCTCGATCTCAGTGCCCACCAGGGTTCCCTCGATGCCGCCCTGCAGGCGGCCCGCGAGCGTGGGGTGGGGCATTTCCTGTGCATTGGCGTCAGTGCCGAGAATGCCGGTGCGGTCAAGGCGTTGAGCGAGCGTTACGCCGATGTCGATTGCTCGGTGGGCGTGCACCCGCTCGACCTGGCGCCCGGTGAGACGCCGGCCCTGGAGTGGCTGTTGCGTGAACTGGCCCACCCGCACGTGGTGGCCATTGGCGAAACGGGCCTGGACTACCACTACGAGCCGGAAGCCGCCGAATTGCAGCAGGCTTCGTTCCGCCTGCACCTGGAAGCCTCCCGGCAGACTGGCAAGCCGGTCATCGTGCACACCCGTGCGGCGCGTGAGGACACCCTGGCGCTGCTGCGCGAGGCCAGCCTGCCCCAGGCCGGCGTGCTGCATTGCTTCACCGAGGACTGGCCGATGGCCAAGGCCGCGCTGGACCTGGGCTATTACATCTCGTTGTCCGGCATCGTCACCTTTCGTAATGCCGATGCCCTGCGCGAGGTGGCCCGGCAGGTGCCGGTGGACCGCCTGCTGGTGGAGACCGACTCGCCGTACCTGGCGCCGATCCCGCACCGCGGCAAACCGAACCTGCCGCAGTACGTGCGGGAAGTGGCCGAGTACGTGGCGTCGTTGCGCGGTGTGAGCTACGAGCAATTGGCCGCGCAGACCACGGGGAATTTCAAGCGCTTGTTCCCGCTGGCGCGAGTGGCCTGAGGCTTCTGCGCAGCGCCCCCAAGCTTGAGGCCCGGACAAAAAAAACCCGGGTTCTGGGGGGGGAATCCGGGTTAAGACCATTAGGAGTAAAACAAAGGTACACGGTCCCTGGGCACCTTTATCGGCGCGCCACTTGGGGGGGATGTGCCGCGCCAACACTTCAAGTATTGGCCAGGATTGGCGCGCTGCCAGCGGCTGCTGATCGTTTTTTAAACAGATTTGGAATACGTAGGCAGCGCCTTGCGCGATCAATGCATTGCCAATTGGCGGATCTGGCACAGTACTTCGTCGATCAGGCGCTGGTCAGTATAGAAATGTGGGGAAAATCGCACGCCAGGGCCTCGCAGGGCGCACATTACCCCGTTATTGCTCAGGGCTCGATAAATGTCGACGTTGGCCTGGCCGTCAATGCTGAAGTTGACTATCCCTGCCCGTCGTGAAGGATCAGCAGGGCTGTGCACCTGCACGCCGGGGATCGCCAGTAAACCTTGATGCAGTTGCTCGACCCGCAGCTCCAACTGTTCGGCGACCAGCGCCATGCCCACGTCTTCCAGCAGTGACAGGCTCGCTTCCAGCGCGCAGGCGCCGAGCATGTTCGGGCTGCCGCATTCGAAGCGCCGCGCGCTGCGTGCCGGTTGCCACTCGCGGCGCTCGAAGTCGCCGAGGTGTTCCAGCATGTGCCAGCCGTAGGCGTGCAGTTTCAACTGCCTGCGCAGTTCGCTACGGCAATAGAACACGCCCAGCCCCTCTGGGCCGAGCATCCACTTGTGGCCGTCGGCCATGGCGAAGTCGCACTGATAGCGCTGTACATCGAAGGGTAGGGCGCCCACCTGCTGGATCGCGTCTATGCAGAACAGCACGCCGCGCTGGCGGCAGGCGACGCCTAGGCGCGCCAGGTCCAGGCGCAAGCCGCTGGCGAACTGCACGGCGCTGACCGAGAGCAGTCGCGCCCGTGGACCGCAGGCGGCGAGCAACGCCGCTTCCGGATCGGCGCCGGCCAGACTCGCCTCGACCACCTCGACGCCATGGTTGGCCAGCGCTTGCCAGACCACGCGGTTGGAGGGGAACTCCTCGTCGCTGATGACGACCTGGTCGCCGGGCTGCCAGTCCAGGCCGAACGCCACCAGCGACAGCGCCTGGGAGGTATTGCCCACCAGGGCGATATCACCGCTGGTGGGGGCATTGAGCAGGCGTGCCAGGCGTTCGCGCAGGCGTCGCTCGGTGGCCAGCCAGGCCGGATAAGCGCTGGCACCCAGGCGTACATTGTCACGGGCGAAGCTTGCCACGGCCTCGGCGGCCCGGCGTGGCCAGGGGCCTATTGCCGCGTGGTTCAGGTAACACAGGCCCGGGGCCTGCTCGAACTCATCAAGAAACACAGACATGGTTGGAAGATCCGTGCATTTTGCCGCCAGTTAGGCATAATAATCCGCTTCGATTGTCATCCCAGTCCTTCTTATGCAGAAAGAACCTCGCAAGGTCCGTGAGTTTCGCCGTCGCGAACAAGAGATCCTCGACACGGCGCTCAAGCTGTTTCTCGAACAAGGTGAAGACAGCGTCACCGTCGAGATGATCGCCGACGCCGTGGGCATCGGCAAAGGCACGATCTACAAGCACTTCAAGTCCAAGGCGGAGATCTACCTGCGCCTGATGCTCGACTACGAGCGCGACCTGAACGCGCTGCTGCACTCGGCTGACGTCGACCGCGACAAGGAAGCCCTGTCGCGCGCCTACTTCGAGTTCCGCATGCGTGACCCGCAGCGTTACCGGCTGTTCGACCGCCTGGAAGAAAAGGTGGTCAAGGGCAACCAGGTGCCGGAAATGGTCGAGCAGTTGCACAGCATCCGTGCCTCCAACTTTGACCGCCTCACGCAATTGATCAAGGGGCGCATCAGCGAGGGCAAGCTCGAGGACGTACCGCCATACTTCCATTATTGCGCGGCCTGGGCCCTGGTCCATGGCGCCGTGGCGCTGTATCACTCGCCGTTCTGGAGCAATGTGCTCGAGGACCAGGAAGGCTTCTTCCAGTTCCTCATGGACATCGGCGTGCGCATGGGCAACAAGCGCAAGCGCGATCCGGAAGGCGCGAACTAAAGCCATTCCCCCGATGCCTGTCGACCTTCGCCAGGCATCCTCGCTTCAAGGCTTCGACAGGAAGGCTTGCAAAAACCTGATTTTTGAGTCAGGTTTTGCCGGCCCGATTCATCCATGCCGGAGTCATCCATGATCGTCGATCGTCAAGGCAGGCGCTTTCGCAACCTGCGCGTCAGCCTGACTGCTGCCTGCAACTATGCCTGCACCTACTGCGTGCCTGACGGCAAGCGCCTGGTGGCGGCGCAGGACGAGCTCACGGCGGATGCCCTGGCCCGCGGCGTGGCGTACCTGGTCGAGGCGGCCGGAGTGGAGCGGCTGCGCATCACCGGTGGCGAGCCGCTGGTGAGCCCGCGCCTGGAGGCTTTCCTCGGCGCGGTGGCCGGGCTGGGGCTCGAGGACATCAGCCTGACCACCAACGGCCAGTTGCTCGCCCGCAAGCTCCCGCTGCTGCGCGACGCAGGTATCCGCCGGCTCAACGTCTCGCTCGACACCCTCGATGCCACGGCCTTTCGCCGTATCGCCCGGGGCGGCGACCTGGCCAGCGTGCTGACGGGCATGGCCCAGGCCAGTGACGCGGGGATGGCGATCAAGGTCAACATGGTGCCCATGCGCGGGCAGAACCTCGACCAGGTGCTGCCGCTGCTCGACTATTGCCTTGAGCGCGGCTACGAGCTGCGTTTCATCGAGCTGATGCGCATGGGCCACCTGGCGCGTGATGGCAACGCCTTCCTGCAGCAGTTCGTAGGCCTGGAGCAACTGCTGGCGCTGATCGGGCAGTCCCATGCCTATGAACAGGCGCCACGCCCGTTGGATGCCACGGCCTTGCGCTATCGCATTCCCGGCAAAGGTCATTTCGGGGTGATCGCCAACGAGAGCGTGCCATTCTGCCGCAGTTGTTCGCGCCTGCGCCTGTCGTCCACCGGCTGGCTGCATGGTTGCCTGTCGTCGAGTAACCGTCATTTTGTCGGGGACCTGCTCGACAAGCCCCGTCATCAAGCGCTTCCGGCATTGCAGCGGCTACTGGTGAAGGCCCTGGCGGACAAGCAGGATGTGGCATTTTCCGGCGATGTGATGGTGATGAAGGTGATCGGCGGCTGACTCTGGCGCAAAAGCTGCATCCTGCGGCTATTCGCCGGTTTTTCGTCACCGGTTTCTGGAGGAAAGATGCGTAGCCTGGTCTTGCTGCTGGCGCTGATGGCGTTGGGCGGCTGCATGAATGTCAGCGATATGGGCGAGGGCGTCCGTTACCACATGAGTGATGCGGGCCTGCTGGATCACAGCGACACCACCCGTACCCTGTCGATCCGCCTGCAGCCGGACTCGTTCATCTTCATCGGCCAGGGCGCCTTCGTGCCACCGGGCAAGGGGCCGGTGCCACGGCAGAACGCAGTGGCCGAGGAGGCCTTCAAGAGTTTCGTCGAATACTTCCCGCTGGTGCGCCGTGCCCAAGGCCCGCTGGGGCTGGAGGACGCAATCGCCGAGGCCCGTTCGGTCGGCGCCGATTACGTGCTGTACACCCGTTTCGCCCGCACCGACGACCGTATCGGCAACGGTGACGAATGGTACGACGAGCAGGCCGTCGACCGCCTGGGCTGGGACCGTGGCGTGGTACAGATGATGTTGATCGAGACCAGCACCCGTTATCTGATCGATACGGCGCGGATCAAGAGCCGCGGCGGTTTGTTGACGTTCCACGACAACACGCCACAGGATTTGCTTGCCGCGCCAATGCGCGAGTACGCTCGTAGCCTCCTGGGCATGAGCAACTGAGCGAGCGAGTCATGAGCGATTCCGGCAAGGCCAGCGATCTGCTGGCGCAGATCCCCGCGCACAAGGGGCTGCCCCCGGTGCACCTGTGGAACCCGGATTTCTGCGGCGACATCGACATGCGCATCGCGCGTGACGGCACCTGGTACTACCTGGGCACGCCGATTGGCCGCAAGCCCATGGTGCGGCTGTTCTCCACCATCATTCGCCGCGATGGCGACGACTACTTCCTGGTCACGCCGGTGGAGAAGGTCGGTATCACGGTGGATGACGCGCCGTTCGTGGCTGTGCTGCTCGACGTGCAGGGCAGTGGCGAGCAGCAGGTATTGCGCTTCACCAGCAACGTCGAGGATCAGGTCGAGGCCGGGCCGGACCATCCGCTGCGGGTCGAGCTCGATCCGGTCACCCAAGAGCCTTCGCCCTATGTGCTGATGCGCGGCAATCTCGAGGCGTTGGTCCATCGCAACGTGTTCTACCAGTTGGTGGAGCTGGCGGTGCCGCGCGAGATCGACGGGGAGGAGTGGCTTGGGGTTTGGAGCCGGGGCACGTTCTATCCGATTGGGCGTGCTGCCTGACGATGGCGTTTTCGGGGCCGCCCAGCCCCATCGATGCGTGTTCTTGCTCTTGACCGGCCGGACCCTATACTCCAAGTCCCCAAGAACAACAGCAAGGAGCCCGGGCCATGTCACTGGAAAAGCAAGGCAGTTGCCTGTGCGGCAAAACCCGACTGCGTATCACGCTCGAGAATAACCATGTCAGCGCTTGCCATTGCAGCATGTGCCGCAAATGGACCGGCGGCCCGCTGCTGGCAGTGCAATGCACCAAGCCCCCAGCCATCGAAGGCCCGACCCCCATCGCCTATGACTCCTCTCCCTGGGCCCAGCGCGGCTTCTGCGGCCAGTGCGGCACGCACCTGTTCTACCGCCTGAAAGAGAGCGACCTGTACGTCGTACCGGTCGGCCTGCTGGATGGCGAGCAAGACTGGAGCTTCACCGAGCAGATATTCGTCGACGAACAGCCCGCCTGGTATTGCTTCAAGAACGAGACCAGGAACCTCACCGGTCAACAGGTCTTCGATCAGTTCGCCCCCACCTGACACGGCTCGTCTTGCCAAACCTGCGCATTCCTGAGAAAACGGCGGCCACGAAAAACCGCTTCGAGGAACCTGCCATGAGCAGTGAGCTGCAAGTCATCGATCTACAGGAAGGCGACGGCAAGGCCGTGGTCAAGGGTGCGCTGATCACCACCCAGTACCGCGGCACCCTGGCCGACGGCAGCGAGTTCGATTCCTCATGGGCGCGTGGCAAACCCTTTCAGTGCGTCATCGGTACCGGCCGGGTGATCAAGGGCTGGGACCAGGGCCTGATGGGCATGCGCGTGGGTGGCAAGCGCAAGCTGCAGGTACCGGCGCACCTGGGTTATGGCGAACGCTCGGTCGGTGCGATTCCGCCGAATTCGGACCTTACGTTCGAGATCGAATTGCTGGAAGTGCTGACCCGCGACGACTGAACCGCCTGTAATACTTCAGCAACACCGATGCGCTAAGGTGCTGATTGTCCAAGGAAGGTATGTGCAGTCATGGAGGAACCAAACGGGCCGCAGGCACTCTGAGCCTCACTCGCTGCCAAGGATGGCGATCACGACAGGGACATGTGGCGGGGCAACCCGATATCCAGTGCCACATAGAGCCCGCCCTGTATGAAGCTGCCAGCCTTCCTTCGCCGTCGCCGCCACCTGCTGTTGAGCCTGACGCTCGTCGCCGCCGCCGTGCCGCTGGCCCTGGATGTGGTCGAAAGCCGGGCGCAACCGGTCGACGGGACACAGACCCTGGTGTTCTTGCGTCACGCCGAGAAACCCGGCGAGGGTCTCGGGCAGTTGAACTGCCAGGGCTTGAACCGGGCCCTGGATCTGGCCACCCTGTTGCCCGAGCGTTTCGGTGATGCCGACTACGTCTTCGCCGCCAACCCTTCACGAGGTGTCGAGGAGGGCAGCCAGGATGAGCGCTACAGTTATATCCGCCCGCTGATGACCATCAGCCCCGCCGCCATCCGCCTCGGTTTGCCGGTCAACATCGACTACGGCGCCAATGACACAGCCGCGCTGGCCGATGAACTGCTCAGTGACAAGTACCGCAATGCGACGGTCTACACGGCCTGGTCACGGGGGTATCTGCCGGAGCTGATCAACACCGTGGCCGGCAAGGCCCTGGGTGAAGACCGGGTGCTCACCGAGGACTGGCACCGCGACGATTTCGACTCCCTGTACGTGCTCACGCTGACCTGGCGCGATGGCAAGGCGACCCTGCTCAGCCGTAACGTGCGCCAGGGCCTGGATAACGGCGAGTCTGGCTGCCCGACCTGAGCTGCTGTTACTGTCTGGCTTTCTGGGCCGGGCAGGGATGTGCCGATGGAGCGGGTAACGGTGATCGGTGGCGGCGTGGTCGGGCTGGCCACGGCCTATGCACTGGTGCGCGAAGGCTGGCAGGTCGACCTGGTCGAAGCTCGCGATAGCTTGGCCAGCGCGACCAGCTTCGCCAATGGTGGGCAGTTGTCATATCGCTACGTGGCGCCGCTGGCTGATGCCGGGGTGCCATGGCAAGCGCTGGGCTGGCTGTTGCGGGGCGACTCGCCGTTACGGCTGCGGCTACGTTTGGATACCGCGCAGTGGCGCTGGCTGGCGGCCTTCGTCATGGCCTGCCGTACCCGGGTCAATCGGCGCAATGCCGCCCAGTTGCTGGATCTGGCCTTGCAAAGCCAGGCCGTTCTCGCCCGCTGGCGTGAAGAGGACGGCCTCGATGGCTTCGCCTGGCGCCGCAATGGCAAGCTGGTCGCGTTTCGAACACAGCGTGCATTCGAGCACGGCCGCCAACACTTGCTGGATCCCGACACGCAACGGGTCCTGAATGCCGCCGATCTGCGCGGGCTCGACCCGGCGCTTGCCGAAGCCCCTTTCGTGGGCGGCGTGTTCACTGCGCACGAGGAGGTCGCCGACTGCCACCGCTTCTGCCTGCGCCTGGCCGAGCGCCTGCAGGCGTCAGGACAGTGCCGGTTGCTGTTGGGGCGGCCGGTGACCCGGCTGATACCGCGCGACGAGCGTGTGGTCGCGCTGGAGCTGGGCGGTGAAAGGCTGGAGGTGCAGCGCCTGGTGCTCAGCGCCGGGCACCGTAGCGCCGGCCTGGCCTTGCCCGGCTTGCAGCTGCCGGTCTACCCATTGAAGGGCTACAGCCTGACCGCGCCGGTCGGTGCCACGCACCGGGCGCCCGAGGTGAGCATCACCGACTACGAACGCAAGATTGTCTATGCCCGATTGGACGATCAACTGCGGGTGGCGGCGATGGTAGACATCGTCGGTTATGACGAGGCGGTGGACGCCGGCAGGCTCGCGAGCATGCGCCGGTTGGCGCGCGAGACCCTGCCGCAGGCCGCTGACTACGGGCAAGCGGTGGAGTGGGCGGGGATGCGGCCGGCGACGCCGACGGGGGTGCCGATCATCGAGGCCACGCGGTATCGCAACCTTTGGCTGAACCTGGGGCATGGCGCGCTGGGGTTCACCTTGGCGTGTGGCAGTGGCGAGCGGCTGGCGAGGCTGTTGCGCTGACCTTGTTGGCCTCATCGCGGGGCAAGTCGGGTCGCCGCATCGCCGCTCCCACGGATTGCTTTTGGCGCTGGGGGAGTGGGCTTGCTACTGGCAGATCAGCGCCCGAAGCGCATCGGCCAGCCCACCACCTTCTTCACCCTCGGCGTGGCATAGGTACGCACCTTGGAGGTGCTCAGCCCCATCCGCACCAGCGATTCAGCGATGGTCACCGCCGCGCTCACGCCGTCCACCACCGGCACCCCGGTGCGCTGGCGAATCTGCTCGTCGAGCCCGGCCATGCCGCCGCAACCCAGGCAGATCACCTCGGCCTTGTCCTCGCGCACGGCACGCTCGGCCTGCTCGACGATGGCTTCCACCGCACGCCGTGGATCGGCTTCCAGTTCCAGCACCGCCAGGCCGCTGGCGCGCACCGAGGCGCAGCGCTCGTATAGCCCGGACAGTTTCAGGCGGTCCTCGATCAACGGCACGGTGCGGTCCAGCGTGGTCACTACCGAGTAGGCGTGGCCCAGGTACATGGCGGTGCTGGCGGCGGCATCGGTGATGTCCACCACCGGCACGTCCAGCAGCTCCTGCAGGCCTTCGCGACCATGCTCGCCATAGCCGGCCTGGATCACTGCATCGAAGGGCTGGTCATAGGCCAGCACCCGATCCATCACCGCGATGGCGGCCAGGTAGCTTTCAAAATTGCCCTCCACCGACTCGGCGCCGAACCACGGGGTCAGGCCGACGATCTCGGTGCCGGGCGCGGCCACGCTGCGCGCCTGTTCGGCAATGGCCTCGGTGATGGCGGCGGTGGTGTTGACGTTGGCGATCAGAATACGCATGACGGATCTTCCTGAATTCAGTGGCTGCTGTGGTCGACGGCGATGCATTCGCCGCTGACGTCGTGGTACTGGACGTGGCGCGGCGCGATCAGCAGGTACACGGCGGCGGCGATGCCGGCACCGATCAGCCACGAGAACGGCGCGACGCTTTGGAAGTTGGGCACCAGGGCCAGGACGATGGCCAGCAGCGCGGCGGGGATGAATGCCGCCACGGCGCGCAGGTTGATGCCCTTGGTGTAGTGATAGGCGCCGGCGGGGTTCTCGCTGTACAGCTCGGGCACATTGATGCGGCCCCTGCGCAGCAGCCAGTAGTCGGCCATGATCACCCCGTACAGCGGGCCGAGCAGGGCGCCGAGGCCGGAGAGGAAGTACACGATCACCAGCGGGCTGTTGTACAGGTTCCACGGCAGGATCAGCACCGCCAGGGTGGCGCTGATCAGCCCGGCGCGGCGGAAGTTCAGATGCCGCGGCGCCAGGTTGCTGAGCACGAAGGCCGGGGCGACGAAGTTGGCCATGATGTTCACCGCCACGGTGACGATCAGGAAGGCCAGGCAACCGAGCACCAGGAACGCGGTGTTGGGGATGCTGGCGACGATCTGCGTCGGGCTGTCGATGATCTGGCCGTTGATCTGGAACTGCGCGCCGCACAGCACCACGGTGATCGCCGCGAACACCAGGATGTTCACCGGCAGGCCCCAGAAGTTGCCGACGCGGATGGTCTTGCGGCATGGCGAGCTGCGGGCGAAGTCGCAGAAGTTGAGCACCAGGGTGCCGTAGATCGCCAGCCACAGCGCGCCGCCGGCGAAGATGTTGCGCCACATCTCGTAGCCGCTCAGGGGCTCGGCCACCGACCAGGCAATACGCGCATCGGCCTTGAAGTACATGAACACGGCGAGGCTGGCCACGGTGAGCAGGATTACCGGCCCGGCGAACGCCTCGTAGCGGCGCACCATTTCCATGCCGTAGGCGAGGATTACCAGCTGCACCAGCCAGATCGCCACGAAGCACACCCAGCCCAGGCTCGACAGGCCGAGAATGCTGTCGTGATCGAAGGCCGCCACCTGCGGCCACACCGCGGTCAGCAGCACGCGCAGCACCACCGAGGCCAGGTAGGTCTGGATGCCGAACCAGGCGATGGCGATCACCGCGCGGATCAGCGCCGGGATCTGCGCGCCGTGGATGCCGAAGGCGATACGGCTGATTACCGGGAACGGCACGCCGGTCTTCTGCCCCATGTAGCCGGACAGGTTCATGAAGAAGTACACCAGCGCCGCGCCGATCGCCAGCGACAGGAGGATCTGCCAGCCGCCCAGGCCCAGGGCGAACAGCCCCATGGCGAACGAGTAGTTGGCGATATTGTGCACATCGTTGGTCCACAGCGCGAAGATGCTGTAGCCGCCCCAGCGGCGGCCCGCAAGTTTGGTCGGGGCGAGGTCGCGGTTGTGCAGGCGTGGGCTCAGTTCAAGGTCGGCCGGGTGGCCTTCGAGGCTGGTGGTCGAGGGATGGGTGCTGGCAACGGAAAGTTCAGGGGCAAGGGGGAGGCTGCTACTCATTCCGGCGGCTCCTGATGCGCGTGACTGCGATGAGCGGGCGCTGGCGCACGGGCTCGCCATCTCGTCGGTGCAGGCGTTGGCATCACTGGGTTCTGGGCGCAACGGCCGCCGATGGGGCGGCGCTGCGAGTTCTTGTGTATTTATGTTTTGTTGAATTTGTATACAAAACACGGACACACAAAAGCCAGTTCCATGCCAGAGGGAATCGGAGTGCGGTGTAGCTTTTATTTCGAATCGATCTAGTTGGTAGGTAAGTTAATGAAAGTAGTAGATTATAAACTGACCGAATGAACAGGTTTAAAATTTATGATGTTGAATTAGTTGATCATTTGGTCAAATTTTATAACGATTGATGTGTAACTTATTGGGGCGTTACCTTGTGAAAGTGCACACAAAAATGGCACCAATGGTGACGTTTGTGTGTACAACTATTTGTGCGAGTGGATCCTTTTTCCGGCCAGGACATTCATGTCCTGCAGCTTCCAACGCGCCGGATCGAATAGTCAGCGCGTCTGCGTGCCCAGGAAATCTGGCTGACGCCGGCTTCGCGCAAATGCTTCCGGAACATGGCAAGCGCTTCCTTGACAGCGCCGCCAGGGAAGCAGAAATCGATCACCCAGGCCCGTCCCCCCTCATTCCACTCGCTGGGGTGCAACAGGAAATTCGGGTCCTGCACAAAGCGTTGTTCGGTATCGGGCGCCAGGTGCGCCCAGATGAGAAAACCTCGGGGGGTAGATGACGAATCGAAGAGCATGATGATCTGTGCGTGCTCGATAGCGGGTGCGAGCCAGTAGTACAACGTGCGTATCTGGAAGCTTGAAGAGCGTCGGCAGCAGGCCATGACCATGGCCGCATGGCCCAACATCGCCGCCTTGTCATTGAGCTTGGTATCTCGGCAGTTGGTCTGCAGGTTGTAATGTCTGGTCATCTTTTCACCTCGCGAGGCCAGGGTAGAAGTTCAATGCTTGTCTGATTTCTTCATCGCCATCGGCCTCGGCCAGTAGCGCCTCCAGGGTCAGCGCTTGTGCAGCACGCCCTGGTAAGGTGAAGCAGCCGGTTTCAGGGTTGAAGCTGATGGCCAGCGTGGCAGTTGACCAGAACGGCAGGGCGTCCGGCTGTTCATGGCCGAGGTTGAAGCGAGCCGCCAGCAGCGCGTGGTCTTGCAAGGCATGCAGTGCCGCTCTTCGGTCACCGTCCGGTTTCTCGTCGAGGGCATCGATCTGGCTTTGCAGCTCATGCAGCACGCGGTGGCTGCGGTTCAGCCGCGTGGCATTGATCAGCAGGGCGAGGTGCAAGTGCCGGCGGTCGATGCCGTGATCGCCAGCCGCCTGTGCAACCCTGTCAAACAGCTGACCGTAACTTGAGTGCAGTTGAGCGTCCAGCGTGGGATTGCTCGCCAGCCAGGCTGGGCCGGCTGCTGCAGTGTCCTGGTCCAGGCTGGCCAGCAGGGCGTGAAAGAGCGCTCCACTCCAGCGTTCATATCCGTCCCAACCTACTGCGTCAGCTATGGAGGTGGCCGTGAACTGGTCAAGTTCCAGAGCACGGTGCAGTGCCGTGGCAAAGGCGGTGAACTCCGGGGCATTTTCCACCGCGCGCAACAACCAGAGCGGGAACCCGGCCTGAGCGATCTGATACAGGTGCAGGTAGTGGTTGTAGCGTTGGGTAAAGTGCTCCGCGGTCGTTTGCCAAAGGCGTAGCGAAACGTCGCCTGTCACGACCGCATATTTGCCCAGGTAGTAACACAGGCTCTGCAGGCTTTGCACGGCGGGCAGGTATTCGGTATTGAAGCGGTCGATGCTGGAGCGGTCGTGTATAACGTCGTCAGTGAAAAGGCAAATACCGCTGAGGTCCAGCCAGCCGCCTGTAAGTGAAACATTGGATGCGCTGACATTGAAATGGATGATGTGCTTTGCTCGCGCAGCCGCGAACTGCTCGGCGTAGCGGTCGGCCAGTTCAACAAGGCCACTTTCCAGGCGTCGTTCGAGTGTGGGCAGAGGGGGGGGCGAGCCCGGTGCTTCAGGGAGGAATTCGACAAGCCGGTGAATGGTCTGTTTTACCCGCAGCGCATCCTCGCCCAAACCATCCAGGCGCTTCTGCCTGAAGTAAACGGACCTGATGAAATGCGCGGGGCGCACAACCGGTTGACGCACGAGAAGGCCTCGTTTCAACGCCCCTTTCCACGTGTCATAGGTCAGACCGGTGTCGAGGATGGCCACGGTGCGCGTCGCCCCGAAAGGCAGCACCGACTCGATGATCTCTGCCCAGATCGATTCATAGAGCGCGGTGGTCAGCGACAGGTTGCCATCCCCATGGCCCGCGTCGACATCATGACCGACCAGGGCATTGGCCCCCAGCCCCTTGAGTTGCCAGGTGCCATCGAACCCGCAGCGCGCGCCACCGCCGTTGCTGAGAATGCCGTCGCCGCCATAGCGTTCAGCCATGAAGGTCTTGCGCGGTGCGCTGTCGCACCGCGGCACGGCCTCGGGCTTGATCAAGTAACTGTAAGAAGCGAGTACGTCATCCGAAGTCTGTTGTTGGCACAGCGACTCGTTGAGATAAACAACTTCACAGCCTTCGATAAGTACGGCGTCGAAAGGGACGAATACTTCGTGCAGCTCATTGAGTTGAGCCGCTTTATTGTCTGGGGCGTTCATCGGGAAAGCGTAGTTTCGACAGTGGTGGGCAGGTGGGTGCCGAAGTGGCCAGTCAGCGTATCGAACTGGCGGGGCAGTGACTGTTTATACCTCACGGTCATGCCAAAGTGCCACCCTACAGGTGTAGGATGGCCTGAACTTCAAGAGTGTGGATAATCAAGCGTTGTGTGCAGGCGCTTTCGACGCATTGATAAGAATCGCCAGTTCAATACGGCTGCTGATATTCAATTTCTTGAACACCGAAGACAAATGGTCTCTGACGGTGTGCTGGCTGATACCCAATTGTTGCCCGATTTCCTTGTTGGTCAATCCTTTTGATAAACAGTGAATGACGTCATGTTCTCGTTCCGTGATGTTCAACGCATGTTCCCTTAGTGTCGCAGTTGCCGACTGTCAGGCGGCGGATGGCAAAAATCGAGTGGCTGTATGTGCTGTCCTGCTCATGGTGGGGTGGGACGAGCGGTCAGGTTAAAAATTTAGTGCGCAGGCCAATTTTTTATCGGCCACCGAGGGCGACCTCTTGACGCGATTGGCCCTGTTGGGTTGAGCCGGGATCATGACGCCCGGCCAAAAAAAGGATGACTGCGTGACAGGTAAGGCCCCCTTGTTTCGACACGAAGCGCTGGCCGCGCGACAGAGCAACTGGCTGGGTGACATCGTGCTGGTCCGGCCCGTTTCCTTCACGGTGATGACACTCGTGGCGTTGTTGCTCGCGGCGATGGTCGTGAGTTTTTTCTTCTACGGCAGCTATACCCGGCGCAGCACAGTACCGGGCCAACTGGTGCCATCATCCGGGCAGTTGAAAATACACGCACCGCAGTACGGTGTCGTGCTGGAACGTTTCGTTGAAGAGGGCCAGCTGGTAGAGCAGGGGGCTCGGTTGTTGTTGATTTCCAGTGAGCGTTCGGTCGACTCGGGGCCTGTCCAGGCAGAGGTTAGCGACCAGCTCCAGCGCCAGCGTCATTCCTTGGAGGAAGAGCTGCGCAAGCAGCAGCAACTGCAAGTCGAGGCGCGGCTGAGCCTGGATAGCAAACTGCAAAGCCTGACTCAGGAACTGGACACGTTGGCCCAGCAAATCGCCAGCCAGCAGCGCCTTGTGCAACTGGCCGGCAATGCGGTGGAGCGTTACCAGGGCTTGATGGACAAGGGCTACATCTCCATGGACCAGCTGCAGCAGCGGCAGGCCGAGCTTCTTGGTCAGCGTCGGAGCCTGCAGGGGCTGGTGCGCGAGTCCACGGTGCTCAAGCAGCAGTTGGTCGAGCGCCAGCACGAACGGGCCGGGCTGGCCGCATTGCACGGCAATCAGCTGGCCAGCATCGGCCGCTCCCTGTCGTCGGTGCAGCAGGCGCTGATCGAAAGCGAAGCCAAGCGCTCACTGGTCATCACGGCGCCGCAGCAAGGCGTGGCCACCTCCATCCTGGCCGAGCCGGGGCAGGTCGTGGACAGTTCGCGATCGCTGATGAGCCTGGTGCCGGCGGACGCCAACCTGCAAGCCGAGTTGTATGCCCCCAGCAAGGCCATCGGCTTCATCCGGGCGGGCGATGCCGTGTTGCTGCGTTACCAGGCCTACCCCTATCAAAAGTTCGGCCAGCACCATGGCCAGGTGATTTCCGTGTCCAGAACGACGCTTTCGGCCGCCGAGCTTGCCAGTGTGGTGGGGACCGTGCCGGGCCTGGGAGGCGATGGTGAACAGATCTATCGCATCCGCGTGGAGATACAGAAACAGGCGGTGCTGGCTTACGGTGAGTCCCGGCCCTTGCAGGCGGGCATGCTGCTCGAGGCGGATGTCCTGCAGGAAACCCGGCATCTGTACGAGTGGGTGCTCGAACCGCTCTACAGCCTGACCGGCAAGCTCTAGGAATGCATGCATGAACTACATCGATGCCATTACCCCGACACTGGGGCGCCGCCTGCCGCTGATCCTGCAGACCGAGGCTACCGAGTGCGGGCTCGCCTGCCTGGCCATGATCGCTGGCCTGCACGGCCACCATACGACCCTGATGGAGCTGCGCCGGCAGTTCAGCGTTTCGCTCAAGGGCATCACCCTCAGGCAACTGATGCAGACTGCCGAGCGCCTCAACCTGGGCACCCGTGCGGTCAGGCTGGAGCTGAACGATCTGAACAAGCTCAAGCTACCTTGCGTGCTGCATTGGAACTTCAACCATTTCGTGGTGCTCAAGGCTGTCTATGGGCAGCACCTGACCCTGCATGATCCCGGCCAAGGGGTGCGCCAGCTGAGCTTTGCCCAAGCCAGTGAAAGCTTCACCGGCGTTGCCCTGGAGGTATGGCCCGAGCAGGGCTTCGAGGCGCAGGCCGCCAAGCCCCGGTTGGGCTTGACCAAGATGCTCGGCCGTGTGAGCGGGCTGTACCGTGGCTTGGCCCAGGTGCTGCTGTTGGCGCTGGTGCTGGAAGTGTTCTCGCTGGTCAGTCCGTTCCTGTTGCAATGGACCCTCGACAACGTGGTGGTCACCCAGGACCGTGATCTACTGACCACGCTGATGATCGGCTTCGGCCTGTTGCTGTTGATGCAGCAGCTGGTCAGTGCCACACGCGCCTGGGTGATGATGCACATGAGCACGTTGCTCAGCGTGCAGTGGCGGGCGAATCTCTTCAGTCACCTGCTGCGTCTGCCGATCCAGTACTTCGAGAAGCGTCACCTGGGGGACGTGGTGTCCCGTTTCGGGGCTGTCGACCAGATTCAGCATACGCTCACCGCGGCGTTCTTCTCGGCGATACTCGACGGCCTGATGACTGTCGCCACCCTTGTGTTGATGTTTCTCTACAGCCCGTCGCTGGCGATGATCGCTGTACTGGCGATGGTGGCCTATATTCTGGTTCGCTGGGCGTGGTATGGCCCACTGCGCCGTGCCAGCGAGGAACAGATCGTTCATGCGGCACGCCAGCAGAGCCATTTCCTCGAAACGCTGCGAGGGGTACGCACGCTCAAACTGTTCCAGCGTCAAGGCGAAAGGCGCTCCACCTGGCTCGGGTTGTTGGTTGCCCAGATCAACGCCGGATTGCGCACGCAGAAACTGCAGTTGCTCTATACCCAGCTCAACGCGCTGATCTTCGGCCTGGAAAACCTTTGCACCATCGGCCTAGGTGCGTCGCTGGTCATGGACAATCACTTCACGGTAGGCGTGCTGATGGCGTTCATGGCGTACAAGGGGCAGTTCGTCAGTCGTGTGGCCAGCCTGGTAGACCACTTGTTCGAACTGCACATGTTGCGTTTGCAGGGCGAGCGGCTGGCCGACATCGTCATGCACCCCCCCGAGGAACAGCGGGATGCCACCCAGGGCGTGGACTGGCCCGCGCGCCAGATGACCATCGACATCCAGGGCTTGAGCTATCGCTACTCCGAGCACGAGCCGCTGGTGCTCGATGGCATCGACCTGCGCATTGCGCCTGGGGAGTCCGTTGCCATCACTGGTGCCTCTGGGGGCGGCAAGAGTACCTTGGTGAATGTGCTGCTAGGGGTCCTGCCGCCCACCAGCGGACAGATTCGCATGGGCGGACATGAACTGCGCCAGCTGGATATGGCGTCCTGGCGTGGGCGGATTGGCACGGTGATGCAGGACGACTGCCTGTTCGCCGGCTCGCTCGCGGACAATATCACCTTCTTCGAGTCGAGCCCCGATCTGGAATGGGCCATGGAATGCGCGCGCATGGCGGCCATTCATGCCGAAATCATGGCCATGCCAATGGGCTACAACACCTTGGTGGGCGACATGGGCACGGTGCTGTCGGGAGGCCAGAAGCAGCGCTTGCTGCTGGCCAGGGCACTGTACAAGCGGCCGGATATCCTCATCCTCGACGAGGCGACAAGCCATCTCGATGTGGCCAGTGAGCAGCGGGTCAATGCTGCGGTGCAGGCACTCGCCGTGACGCGAATCATCGTTGCCCACCGTGCCGAGACGATCGCCTCCGCAGATCGGGTGGTGCGTCTTGAAGCGGGGCGGGTAGTGCTTGATCAGCAGGTGGCGCGCGTGTCGTCGGGCCTGGGCGAAGCTGTCACGTCATGAATGCAGGTGTCTTCAATCGTTGCCTGCTGGTGCTTGTGTGCCTATGGGCGCCCTGTGCGGCTGCACTGGACGTGTTCTCGACCGCCGACGCCGTGGCGCCTGCGGCCGTGCCCCAAGGCCCAGGACTGGGTGCGGCCTGCGTGGATGGGGCGCTACCGGAGGTGCTCAGCCTGGAGGTCATGGTCGAGCGGGTGTTGTGTCACGACCCCCAGTCCCGGCACGCCTGGGCGCAGGCCAAGGCCCAGGCCGCGCAGGTCGGGGTAGCGCGCTCGGCGTACCTGCCCAGGCTCGATGCCACGGCCACTTACAGCCGCGGCCGCAATGACACCCAATACGAACAGACCGACTCCTCGGCCCAGGGGCGTCAACGTCAGCTCGACCATCGCCTGAGCCTGAGCTGGGTGCTGTTCGATTCCGGCCGGCGTGAAGCCGACCTGCGCAATGCGCGGCAGTTGCTGGTGGCGGCCAATGCCAATCAGGATGAGCGCTTGCAGGAGGCCTTTGTGCAGGCAGCCAGCCTGTACTACGACACTCTGGCCGCCCAGGACAGGCAACGGGCCGCCGAGCAGGTTGCCGCGCTGGCCGCTGAAAACCTCAAGGATGCCAGCGCCAAGTTCGACGCTGGCGCCGCTGCGCTGAGCGACCGCCTCCAGGCGCAGACCGCCTACTCGCAGGCCAGCCTGAACCTGGTCCGCGGCCAGGGGGCGGTACACGATGCCAAAGGCCAGATCGCCTTGCGCATGGGGCTGGCGCCGCAGACGCGGCTGATGCTGGCGCAAACGCTGACACGACGGCCGGACACCGCCTTCGTCAAAGGCCTGGACGCACTGCTCGAGCAGGCCGGCAACGACCATCCTGCGTTGATCGCCGCCAAGGCGAAACTGGAGGCGGCCAAGGCAGCCGTTGCCGAACGTGAGGCTGCCGGCCGCCCATCGCTGTCGTTGATCGCCTCGCTGTCGGATGTAAAGACCCATCAAGCCATGGCGTACAACGGCGATAGCCATATCCGTGACAACAGCGTTGGTCTTCAGGTCAGCATCCCGTTGTTCGAAGGGTTCGGGCGCACCTATCAGGTTCGGGGTGCCCGGGCCAGGATGCAGGCCCAGGAAGCAGAACTGGCCGATGCACGGCAGCGAGTGGCGCTGGAGCTGTGGGCCAGTTACCAGGCCCTGGGTATCGAAACCCAGGCGCTGGACAGAACCGCCGAGTGGGTCGAGCAGGCAATGCTCGCCCTGACCGTGGTCCAGGGCCGTTATCGCTCTGGAGTGGGCAGCATGATCGAGCTGCTCAATGCTTCTTCCGCCTATGCAATGGCGGAGCAGGAGCATATTGCTGCATTGAATGGTTGGCACCGCGCGCGATTGCGTCTGGCGGCGAGCTTGGGGCGCCTGGGGTTCTGGGCGCTTTGATCGCTGCTGTACGACAAGTGGGTTCGCGCGTGTAGCCAAAGGGTAAATGCCAAACGTTTTTCCATGAACTCATAGGGAGTTGTAACAATGCGAGATATCACAGCAGAAGAGCTCGAGATGGTGGCAGGCGCCTTTGGTCCTGTTGGGGCAGTCGGTGGTGCGGCAGTTGGAGTTGCTACTTATCTCGGTAGCCAGACCGGTGGTGGAAGTATCAATGGAGCTGATCTGGCGTTGGCGGCAGGGGCTGGTGCTCTGATAGGTGCTATTACCGGCCCTGCCGGCATCGGCAGCATTGCTGCGGGAACGACCGCAGGTTTTGGTGGCGGAGTGATTACAGGTAATGGATCGCGTATGTGGGGCAGTGGTTCGACGGGGGCTTGAGCGTTTATCCCGATGGTGGTGATTTCGAGGTGAGAACGGTTTTTCCTCACGATGGCACGTTACATCAATGCCCGCCGGTTGGAGGTAAGGTTGATATATGTTGTGGATTTGCTGTCGGCCTTGCTGTTGGCAGTGTTGTTCAAAAAAGTGGCCGGCTTGCTGAAGGGCAAGTTCGGTTGGAACACTGACGGCGTGCTGGGTCTGATATCGGTGCCGGTCATCTACCTGTTGATTTATTTTGTTGTTCACCCGTCGTTGTCCAAGTGGTTCTAGACAGGTTGCCGCTCGCCTGTAAAGCTCGATTGCCTTACAGGCGCGCAGTAACAGGGTGGCTGCAAAGTGCTTTCGATGGCCCACCATCAGGGAAGGCAGTGCGGTCAATTTTGACCGGTTGACCGCTTCAACGTCGAAAGAGGCTTGAACATCCCGTATTCGCTGGGTGTTTGAGCTTCTTTTCGACTGGGCGAGTCAACTAGTGTGGTGTTTTGCAAATACGACCAATAAATCGCGAGCGATTTTTGCGCTCAGGCAAGGCGTCGCGACGATTCGTAGCCCAGCTACGGCGAGGAGCGACAACGCCGCATGAGCGCAAAAAGCGCCACGAGTTATGGTCGTTATTTGTGAAACACCACACTAGATCCAGCCCTACACCTGTAGGGTGTCGGGCGCGGTCGGGTGGCGATACACTGAATGTGAGTGGTGGCATCTGGCCTCGGTTCGACGAAAAAAGTCAGACGATAGATGATCTGGAGTAGTACTGATGAATGCTTTTGTCGCGATGGTCGTAACCATCTTGATCGGAATAGCCGTGGGTACGGCTGCCGATTATTGGATGCTTGATAAATTTATAAAGTACGCATTGATGGCAGTGGTGATAACGCTGTCGCTACGGGTACTGCGTGGAAGTAAACTGTAAGGCAGTTGTTCTTGGTTTTCAGTGGCCGGTTCGCGGCCCTGCGCGCAAGGGTTAGATGGTGCGTGCAGCGTGTATATAAGGAGTGGTACACACTCCGCTAATAATGAATTTTTATTCCGTGATGTCCAATGAATTCGAAAATCGCTAGCGGGAATGATGGCGTCCCTGAAGACGCGTCATTTTTGCGTAAGACCTTTTGTTTGGTGTCGTTGTACTGGAAGAGTGAAGAGAAGCTATTCGCCTGGTGTTCACTGGTGGCCTTGGCGGTGTTGTCGCTGCTGGCCGTAGCCACCGCGTTGGCTATCAATGAATGGTACAAGCACTTCTACAATGCCATCCAAGCGCTCGATGCTTATTCCTTCTATCGACTGGTGCTGGTATTCGTTGCCATCGTGCTGCTGTCGGTACTGCGCTCTGTCTTGATCACCTATTGGGTCGACGTTTTCGCATTAAGATGGCGGCGCTGGTTGACCAATCACTATCTGTCGGCATGGGTGGTCGAGTCGAATCGCCCCGAGCAGATCGAGCAGCAGGTCGACAACCCCGATCAGCGCATCGCCGAGGACATCAACAAATTCACGTTCGAGACCATCGATCTGGCCTGCGGCCTGTTCTACACCCTGGCCAGCGTGGTCTCGTTCAGCGTGGTGTTGATCAGTATTTCAGGCAGTGCGCAACTGTGGGGCTTGAGTATCCCCGCCTACATGTTCTGGGCTGCCATTTTCTATGCGCTGCTGGGCACCTTCATCAGCCAGAAAATCGGCTTCAAACTGGTCTCCTTGAGCAACAACCAGCAGCGTTCCGAGGCGGACCTGCGATATTTCCTCATCCGTTTCCGTGACCACTCCTGCGAGCAGGGGGATCAGTCAGGCCGCAATGGCGAAAAAGACCGCATCAGTGAAAAGCTCGATGTCAGCCTGGCCAACATGCGCCGCACTATCCGCGTGAAGATGCGTCTTTCGTTGTTCACCGAGAGTTACAGCCAGCTCTCGCTGGTGTTCAGCAGCCTGCTGGCGGTTCCGCGCTTCTTTTCCGGTGCCATCCAGTTTGGTGACGTCATGCAGATCAACTCGGCGTTCGGCAACCTTTGCGATAATCTCAGCTGGTTCATCAATGCCTATCACCGCCTGGCCGACTGGAAAGCCACGACGGACAGGTTGATCTCGTTCGATGGCGCATTGGCCGAACGCTCCGTAATAGAGGGTGTGACGCGTGGGCACGGAACTGTCTTCGCGAAGTAGCCTCACCCTGAGGCGCCTTTATCAATTCATCGGCGGCAAGCGCCGCTTCACCGGCGTCTTCTTGATGATCGCGGTATTGGTCTCGGCCAGCACATTCAGTCGGTCGAGCAGCGTGTCCAACTGCTCCATCGAGCGCACATGCAGGCGGGCGATGAAGCAGTCCTCGCCGGTCACCTTGTCGCACTCGGTGAACTCGGGGATGGCGACGATCTGCCGTTCCACCTCCTGCAGTTGCCCCGGCAGCGGGCGAATGCGCACGATGGCCTGCAACTGGTAGCCGAAACAGCGCGGGTCCACCTCTACTGTGTAGCCGCGCAGCACGCCGCGCTCCTCCAGACGGCGCAGGCGCTCGCTGACGCTGGGCGCCGACAGGCCGCTGATCTGCGCCAGGGCCTTGAGCGAGCGGCGGGAGTCCTCCATCAGGGCGTTTATCAGTAACTGGTCGATGTCATCGGTCATGGCTACCTCGTTAGGTGATTTTCCAAATCTGCCTTGATAGTAAAGATGCATGAGCTGATCTGCCTTGGTTATCCGCTGGAAGGTCAGCCTCAACCCTCCGCATACTGTGTCCATCGTCGACAGGAGGTGTGAGATGGACAATTCGTTGCGCCGTGGTTCGCTGGAAATGATCGCCGCCATGCTGATTTCCGGGACCATCGGTTGGTTCGTGCTGGTGTCCGGGCAACCGGTGCTGGAGGTGGTGTTCTGGCGTTGCGTGTTCGGTGCCGGCACCTTGCTGCTGATCTGCGCTGCCATGGGCTTCCTCAAACCGGGCGTGCTGACCCGTGCCACTTTCCTGCTGGCGGTGGTCAGCGGGGTGGCGATAGTCGGTAACTGGGTACTGCTGTTCGCCTCCTACTCGCGGGCATCGATCGCCATCGGTACCGCCGTGTACAACGTCCAGCCGTTCATGCTGGTGGGGCTGGCGGCACTGTTCCTGGGCGAGAAGATCACCCTGGCCAAGCTGACCTGGCTGAGCGTGGCGTTCCTCGGCATGCTCGCCATCGTCAGCGCTCATGGCGCGGGGCAGGCCAATGGCGAGGAGTACCTGCTGGGTATCCTTCTGGCGCTGGGCGCCGCGTTCCTGTATGCCGTGGCAGCGCTGATCATCAAGCGCCTGACCGGCACGCCGCCGCACCTGATCGCGCTGATCCAGGTAAGTACCGGCGTATTGCTGCTGGCGCCCTGGGTAACGCTTGGCGGGCTGTCGGGTGAGCTGCCGGCGCTTGGCAGCCTGGTGACGCTGGGGATCGTGCATACCGGGTTGATGTACGTGCTGCTGTACAGCGCCATCCAGCGCCTGCCCACGGCGTTGACCGGAGCGTTGTCGTTCATCTACCCGATTGCCGCGATCCTGGTCGACTGGGTGGCGTTCGACCATCGTCTGGCGCCGTTGCAATGGCTTGGGGTGGGGCTGATTCTGCTGGCGGCGGCGGGCATGCAGCAGGGGTGGTGGTTTCGTGCTGCCGCCAAGCCCGCCCAGCAGCGCTGAATCAGGGGTCAGGAAGAATCCTATATGCGAAAAAGAATTATCCTATAGGTGGCAGATTGATGTCGTATTGATGGCTCATGGCTGGTCTTGTACCCTTCGCAGCCGTTTCGCAGTGATGCGATCAGTTTTCACGTGATGGACCATCTCGTATGCCCCTCGTTCTTCGCGCCCTGGCTGTCAACTTGGCGCTGCTGCCGCTGTTTGCCAGCGCGGCTCCGTTCCAGTCTCCCGGTGACCGTGACCTGATCCGTGACCGTCAGGAAAACCTGTTGCAAGAGCAGCGCAGGCGTCTTGAAGAGTTGCAGCAGTTAACTGGCAAACAGGTTGCGCCAGCGCCTGTCGCGCCCACCGAGCAAGGACGCTGCTTCCAGATCCAGCGCATCGACCTGCAAGGCGCCAGCCTGCTCGACGAGCCACAGCGCAAGGCGCTGCTCGAAGGCTACGAAGGCAAGTGCCTGCAGGTCGGCCAGCTCAACGAGCTGCTCAAGCGCATCACCGACCATTACCTGAACCGTGGCTACCTGACCACCCGGGCCTACCTGCCCCAGCAGGACCTGGGCTCCGGCGTGCTGCAGATCATCATTGTCGAAGGCCGCCTGGAAGGGCTGGACGGCTCCGCCCTGGCCAGCCCCCGGGAAATGGCCATGGCCTTCCCCGGCAAGACTGGCGAGGTACTCAACCTGCGCGACATGGAGCAGATGGTCGACCAGCTCGGTCGTTTGCCCTCGCGCCAGGTCGAGGTGGAGCTGGTGCCCGGCCAGGAGGTCGGCGGCAGTCGCGTGCAGCTCAAGGGCCAGCGTGACAAGCCCTGGCGGGTCTCGGCCAGCCGTCACAACAACGGCGACGCCAGCAGCGGCGAGCAGCAGATGAACCTTGGCCTGGAGTGGGACAGCCCACTGGGCCTGGCCGATCAGTTGAGCCTGCGTGGCGGGCGCGATGTGGTCAGCGACCACTGGCGCCACTCCGACAGCCATGGCCTGAACTACAGCCTGCCGTGGGGCTGGTGGACCTTCAACTACAGCTACAACCACAACTACTACCGCACCCGCGACACCTCCAGCGGTTTCCCCTTCAAGCTCGACGGCGACAACAGCGTGCACCAGTTCCAGGCCGAACGGGTGATCCACCGCGACAGCCTGAGCAAGACCGCGGTCAATGTCGGCGTCAGCCACCTGCGGGCGCGCAACTACCTGGACGACACCCTGATCGACGTCTCCAGCACCCGTATCACCGAGCGCCAGCTGGGCGTCAACCACGGTCGTCGCATCGGCAATGCCTTCGTCAACCTCGATGCCGGCTGGCAGCAGGGTATCGGCGCGCTCGACGCCCAGGGAGCGGGCGATCCGCGCGGCAACGAACCGGTGGCGCGCTACAACAAGTACACCCTCACCCTGAGCTATCTGCAGCCGTTCCAGCTGTGGGGCGAGCAGTTCAGCTTCGACAGCCTGGCCACCGGCCAGCGCAGCGAGGATGCCCTCTACAGCGGCCAGCGCATCAGCGTCGGCGGGCTTACTTCGGTGCGCGGTTTCAAGGAGCAGACCCTCACCGGCGACAGCGGCGGCTACTGGCGCAACCAGTTGCGCTGGCGCCGGCCGGTCACCTGGGCGCCGCTGCAGCCCTGGCTGCGCGAATACGGCATGGCGTTCGCCTACGACGCGGGGGTGATCAAGGGCCAGCACGGTAACGGCCAGGACCATGGCCGCCTGAGCGGCAATGCCCTGGAGTTCAACGTGCGCGGCCAGTACTTCGCCGCCAGCGCGACCTTCGCCCGTTCGCTGGAGCGCCCCGACGTCATCACCCGCCGTGAACACCCGATCTATTTCCGTGTCGACGCGTTCTTCTGAGCCCCGACCCGCCCTTTGCCCGTGACACCGCCGCCCGCGCCTGGAGTTTGTTCGACATGGATATCCGCACCCCACTGAACCAATGCATTGCCCTGATCGTCGCGGGGGTGCTGTTCCTCAACCCCATCGTCGCCACGGCCGCGCAGTTGACCGTCGATGCGGCAGCCAACGCCAATACCAGCCTCAAGCAGGCCGGCAACGGCGTGCCGATCGTCAATATCGCCACGCCCAATGGCAGCGGCCTGTCGACCAACACCTTCCGCGACTACAACGTCGGCAGCAACGGGCTGATCCTCAACAACGCCACCAGCAAGACCCAGTCGACCCAGCTGGGCGGCATCATCGTCGGCAACCCCAACCTCAGGGGCCAGGCGGCCCAGGTGATTCTCAACCAGGTCACCGGCGGCAACCGCAGTACCCTGCAGGGCTACACCGAGGTGGCGGGGCAGGCGGCCCGGGTCATCGTCGCCAACCCCCATGGCATCACCTGCAAGGGCTGCGGCTTCATCAACACGCCGCGGGCGACCCTCACCACCGGCAAGCCAATCATGGACGGCGAGCGCCTCGACCGCTTCCAGGTGGACGGTGGCGACATCGCCATCGAAGGCGATGCGCTCAATGCCACCAACCTCGACCAGTTCGACCTGATTACCCGCAGCGCCAAGCTCAACACCGAACTGCACGCCAAGCAGCTGAACATCGTCACCGGGCGCAACGACGTCAAGGCTGACACCCTGCAGGCCACGCCGCGTGCCGATGAGGGCGGCGAAAAACCGCTGCTGGCCATCGACAGTTCGGCGCTGGGTGGCATGTATGCAAACACCATTCGCCTGGTCGGCACCGAGCAGGGCGTGGGCGTCAAGCTGGCCGGCAACATGGCCGCCACCACCGGCGACATCCAGGTGGACGCCAACGGCAAGGTGACCCTGGCGCAGACGTCCAGTGCCGGCAACCTGACGGTCGCCGCGCAGAGCGCCGAGCTGACCGGCAAGACCTACGCCGCCGGCAGTGCCACTGTGCGCGTGCGTGACGAGGTAACGGTCGGCCAGAGCCTCGCCGCCAAGGACAGCATCACCGTGACCGGCGCGCGGATCGACAACCAGAGCATCATCGAAGCCGGCGTGGAACCGGACAACACCCGCAATGCCCACGGCGATGTGACCCTCACCGGCCAGACCCTGCGCAACCGTGGCAGCGTGGTGGCCAACCGCACCCTGGAGGCCACCGGCAGTACCACCCTCGACAACCAGGGCGGCACCTTCAAGGGCCAAGTCACCACCCTGACGGCTGGCCAGCTGGACAACCGCAAAGGCCAGGCACTGGCCGACGACACCCTGACGGTCAATGCCAACGCGATCGACAACCGTGACCAGGGCCTGCTGCAAGGCAAGGGCAAGGCCGTGGTGGACGTCGGCACCACCCTCGACAACCGTGGCGGCCGCCTGGTGGGCCAGGGCGGCCTGCAGGTCACCGCCACCCGGCTGGACAACCGTGACCAAGGCCTGGTCGGCAGCGACGGCCGGGCCAGGCTGACCACCCACGCGCTGCTGGACAACCAGGGCGGCGGCAAGCTCAGTGCCGACCGCCTGGACATCACCACCGCCGGCCTGCTCAACGGTGGCGGCCAGTTGCTCGGCGGCGATGTACTGGTAAACGCCAGCGCCGACATCGACAACCGCCTCGGCCTGGTTTCGGCCAAGCGCCTGCTCGACCTCAAGGCCGTGGGCCTGGACAACAGCGGCAAGGGCAACCTGCGCAGCGACGGCACACTGGGCGTCAAGGTGGCGACCCTGGACAACCGTGACAACGGCCTGCTGTCGAGCCTCGGCGACCTGACCTTGGATGGAAAGCGCCTCGACAACCGCGGCGGCCTGGTCCTCGCCGACCGCTCGCTGACCGTCAGCGGCGGGCATTTCGACAACCGTGACAAGGGCGCGGCGACTACCAAGGGCAAGGCCCTTATCGACGTCGAGAGCCTGGCCAACAGCGATGCTGGCCACCTGCAGAGCGATGGTCGCCTCGACCTGATCGCCGGCAAGGTCGACAACGAGCGCCTGGGCAACATCACCGCCAAGGGCGACCTCGAGGCCCACCTGGGCACCTTGAACCATCAAGGCGGCAGGTTGACCAGCCTGGGCAGCCTGCTGCTCACCGCCGACACGATCGACAACCAGCAGGGCGGCAAGATTGGCGCGACCAGCGTGGCCGACATCAGCGCGGCGCGCATCCTCAACCAGCAGGGCGAGATTTCCAGCGCCGGCAAGGTCATCCTGAATGCCAGCGAATTGCTGGACAACCAGGGTGGCAAGGTCATCGGCGACCGTGGCCTGGCCCTCACCGTGCAGCGCCTGCTCAACCAGAACAAGGGCCTGCTCAGTGGCCATGACCGCCTGAGCCTACAAGGCACCGAGCTGCTCAACAACGGCGGCAAGCTGAGCAGCCACCAGCACATCGACGTGACCCTGGACGGCAAGCTGGACAACAGCGACGCCGGCCTGATCGTCAGTGACGCCAGCGTCACCCTGAATGTCGGCACGCTGCTCAATCGCCAGAGCGGCAAGGTCTCGGCCATCGCGGCCCTGGACCTGACCAGCCAGGAGCTGCTGGACAACCAGGGCGGCACCCTGGTGACCAATACCGGGCTGCTGATCAAGGCCGGTCGCCTGGACAACAGCCACCTCGGCATCATCAGCGCCCAGGAGCACGCCGAGCTGCGCAGCGGCGCCATCGACAACAGCGCCAAGGGCAATATCGGTGCCGGCAGCCTGCTGCTGGTCGGTACCCAGCTCGACAACTACGGCTATGGCCGCATCAGCGCCGCCGGCCAGATCGACGCCACGCTGACCGGCCTCGACCAGCATGACCACGGGCAACTGGTCAGCGAGACCGGTATCGACCTCGACCTGCAGCACGGCCAGTTGGTGAACCGTGATCACGGCCTGCTGCGCTCGCCGGGCAACCTGTTGTTGCGCCAGATCGGCGTGGTCGATAACCGCGACGCCGGGGAGATTTCCAGCAGCCGTGGTTTCAGCCTGGTCGCCAGCCGCCTCGACAACCGGGGTGGGCGAGTGGTCAGCAGCCAGGACCTGACCCTGCGCATCGCCGGCGTCCTCGACAACAGCCTGAAGGGGGTGTTGTCGGCCAGCCGCGACCTCGAGGTCGCGGCCGTCAGCCTCGACAACTTCAGCGGCGGCAGCCTGGCCAGCGGCCAGGCCCTCAAGGCCACGATCGACGGCCAGCTCGACAACCATGACGAGGGCATCCTGTCCGCCGTTGGCGGGCTGACCGTGACCAGCGCCGGCTTGCTCAACGGCGAGCGCGGCCTGTTGTCGGGCAACACCGGCGTGACCGTTACTACCGGCCAGTTGGATAACCATCAAGGCGGCCAGCTCACCAGCCAGGCGGCGATGACCGTCGACAGCAGTGAACTCGACAACCGTGGCGGTACCCTGAGCAGCAAGCAGGCGATGAAGCTGACCACCGGCGAGCTGCGCAACGACGCCGATGCCCTGCAGCGCGGCGGCCGGATCCACAGCGATGACGCATTGACGCTGGTGGCCGGGCAGGTCGATTCCAGCCAGGGCGGCGAAATCTCCGCCAAGGGCGACCTGCTGCTGCGCGTCAGCACGTTGATCCAGCGCCAGGGGCGGCTGATCGGCGAACAGAAGCTCGACCTCGACCTGAACGGCGGCGACCTGCTGAACCAGGGCGGCCTGATCAGCGCCAACGGCCCACTGAACATCCAGAACCTGCGCAAGCTCGACAACAGCGCCGGCGAAATCACCAGCCAGCAATCCTACAACCTGCTCGCCAAACGCATCGACAACCAGCAGGGGCGCATCCTCAGTGATGGCCGGCTGACCGTGGAGGCGCCGCAGCTGGACAACAGCGCCAAGGGCCTGATTTCTGGCGCGCAGGGCCTGCTGGTCAAGGGGACCGACCTGAACAACAGCGGCGAAGGTACCCTGTCCAGCAAGGACGGCGACCTCACCGTGACCCTGGCCGGTACCCTCGA
Organism: Pseudomonas sp. TE6288; assembly: GCF_054062095.1. NCBI lineage: Bacteria > Pseudomonadati > Pseudomonadota > Gammaproteobacteria > Pseudomonadales > Pseudomonadaceae > Pseudomonas > Pseudomonas sp. TE6288. Next base: position 181,711 of record NZ_JBSSEW010000009.1, on the reverse strand, counting down.
CAACCGTGACCTCGGCGCCTTGGTCAGCAAGGGTAGCCAGCAGATTACCGCGGCCAACTTGCACAACCGCAAGGGCATCATTTCTTCCGAACAGGCCATCACCCTCAGTGTCGCTGAGCGGCTCGACAACAGCGGCGGCGGCCTCGTTTCCGCCACCGGCGACCTGGCGTTCGACCAGGACGACACCGTCATCGACAACCAGGGCGGGCAGATCAACGGCCAGGTGATCACCGTCACTGGCAAGCGCCTGGAAAACGCCAAGGGCCAGCTGACCAGCCGCGCGCTGCTTGACCTGACCTTGGCCGAGGCGCTGCTCAACACCGACGGCGCGCGCCTGGTCAGTGGCGCCGACCTGTTGCTCAAGGCCGGCAGTGTCGCCAACAACGGCGGCAAGCTGATCAGCCACGGCCTGTTGCGCGTTGACGCAACGACGCTGGACAACAGCCGCGGCGGTAACCTGGCCAGCCAGCAGAACCTGGTACTGCGCCTGGACGGTGACCTGCTCAACGGCCAGGATGGCCTGCTGTTCAGCGAACACGGCAAGCTCGACATCCACGCCGATGCCCTGGACAACCAGGCCGGTACGCTGAAGAGCCAGGGCGCCATCGAAGTGCGCCTGGAAAAGGCCCTGAACAACCACGGCGGGCGCCTGGAGAGCCAGGCCGGCGGCCTCGAGCTGCACGCCGCGAGCCTCGACAACGGCGGCAGCGGCATGCTCAGCGCGGCCAAAGGCCTGTTCAAGGGCGTCTTCAGCGGCCTGTTCGACAACGGCGGCGGCACCACCCAGGCGCAGTCGGTGGACATCAAGGCCGACACCCGGGTGAACAACCAGGGCGGCTACCTCTCGGCCCTGGGTGGCGACAATCAGCTCGTCACCGCCGAGTTCGACAACCAGGGCGGCGGCCTGTACGCCGCCGGGCTGCTGCACCTGCAGGGCCAGCAACTGCTCAACCAGGGCGGCAAAGTCGGCGCCGGGCGTATCGACTTCGGCCTGAGCGGTGCGCTGTACAACGGCCTTGGCCAGCTGGAGAGCGAAAGCGACCTGCAACTGCGCGCCAGCCTGCTGGACAACCGCAACGGTAACCTGCGCGCCCTTGGCAAGGCCGGCACCAGCCGCTTCATCGTTGCAGGCGACCTGCTCAACGACAACGGCGTGCTGGCCACTGCCAACCAGGACCTCGACCTGCAGGTGGGTGGGCTGAGCAACACGGGCGGGCAACTGCTGCATACCGGCCAGGGCACCTTCGGCCTGGCTTCGGACAAAGTCACCCGTGCCGGTGGCGTGCTGCATACCGATGGCCTGCTGAGCATCGCTGCGGCCAACTGGACCAACAGCAGCGTGCTGCAGGCCCGGCGTCTGGAGCTGGACATCGAGCGCTTTGAGCAGACCGCCAGCGGCAAGCTGCTGGCCGTCGACAGCTTCAAGGGCCGGGGCGGCGACTGGACCAACCATGGCCTGTTGGCCAGTGACGGCAGCCTGCAACTGGACCTGCGTGGCAGTTATGACGGCAATGGCCGCCTGAGCAGCCTTGGTGATCTGGGGCTGTCGGCCAGCGATATCCGCCTGCCCAGCGCCGCCAGCCTGGCCGGTGGCGGCACCACGGTGGTGACTGCCCGCAACCTGCTGAGCAACGATGGCCGCCTGACCGCCCTGGGCGGCCTCACGGTGAACGCCGCCACCCTGGAAAACCGTGGCACCCTCGGCGGCGCCACGGCGGTGAAGCTCACCGCCAACACAGTGAGCAACCAGCGCGGCCTGCTGTTCAGCGGCAGCGACATGACCCTGCGCGTGGGCACCTTCACCAACTACTACGGCGACCTCTACAGCCTTGGCGGGCTGGACCTGGCCGGTAACGCCAGCGCCCGCGCCGTGCTGCTGGAGAACATCTCCGGCAGCCTGGAAAGTGCCGGCAACATGACCCTGGCCGTGGACACCTTGCTCAACCGCAAGGAGAAACTCACCTCCAAACAGAAACTGGTGGCCGGCAACGTCAATGTCTATTCCGATGACGGCTGCAAAGGCAAAGGCTGCGAGCTTTACTTCTCGGCCACCGAAAGCTGGCAGGACGTTATCGATGAGGACAGCTCCACGGCCTTCATCACCGCCGGGCAAAAGCTGAACTTCGCAGGCACCGCGTTCCGCAACCACTACAGCAGTGTGTCGGCGGGCGGTGACATTGGCATCAACACGGCCGTGTTCGAGAACAAGGGTGCCGGTGGCGGCGAGCAACGCAACCTGAGCGCGAGCATGTACACCCGCAACCGCGCCCAGTACAACGCGTTCATCCAGGCCAAGAACCAGTTCAACCAGAACCCTGGCTCGCTGACCCTCGACCAGGTGATGGCCGCGGCGGGTTACCCGCAGTACAGCATCTACAACGTCATCGACAACAAGACGCCGATTGCCGGCGCCGTGGTGGCGCCTGCCGTGGTGCAGTCGGCAGGTTCGGTAACCATCAACGCCACCCAGCGCATCGACAACAGCGTGGTGCGCGCCAACCAGGCCGGTGCTGGCGCCATCAATGCCCGTGGCGATGCCTCCGCCGACCCGCGCCTGGCCCAGACCCAGGTGCGCGCGCTGAACCCGCAGCTGCCGCCCGACCTGGCCCAGCGCCAGGTCAACCCGGTGACCCTGCCAAGCTTCAGCCTGCCCCAGGGCGACAACGGCCTGTTCCGCATCAGCAGCCAGGCCGGCCAGGCCGCGATCAGCGGCGACGCCCTGGGCGCGACCGCTGACCGCACCCAGGCCGGCAGCGGCACCTTCATCGCACCGCTGGCCACAGCAGCCAGCGCCGACAGCCGCGCGGCGTCGGCGCTCGGTGCCGACAGCGCGGCGTCTGCCCAAGGCGCCGTGGCCGGCTCCGGCGTGGCGCTGGGCGGTTTGGCCGCTGGCGTCAAGCTGGTCCAGGGCGTACCTGAGCGCAGCGTGCCGAGCGTCTCGCACAAGTACCTGGTAGAGACCAACCCGGTCCTGACCGACCTCAAGCAGTTCCTCAGCTCCGACTACATGCTCGGCCAGCTCAATATCAAGCCGGACCAGGCGATCAAGCGCCTGGGCGACGGCCTCTACGAGCAACGCCTGATCCGCGAGGCGGTGGTGGCCCGTACCGGGCAGCGCTACATCGACGGCATGACCAGCGACGAGACGCTGTTCCGCTACCTGATGGACAACGCCATCGCCAGCAAGGACAAGCTGTCGCTGAGCGTGGGCGTGTCGCTCAGCGCCGAGCAGGTGGCGGCGCTGACCCACGACATCGTGTGGATGGAAAACATTGAGGTCAACGGCGAGACGGTGCTGGCCCCGGTGCTGTACCTGGCCCACGCCAACGGCCGCGTGGCCCCCAACGGCGCGTTGATCCAGGGCCGCGACGTCAACCTGATCAGCGGCGGCGAGCTGGTCAACGTCGGCACCTTGCGCGCCACCAACAACCTCGCTGTCAGCGCCACCAACATCGGCAACGCCGGGTTGATGGAGGCGGGCGGGCGCCTGGACATGCTGGCCACCGAGTCGATCCGCAATGCCCAGGGCGGGATCATTGCCGGGCGTGAAGTGAGCCTTACCGCGTTGACCGGCGACGTGATCAACGAGCGCAGCGTCACCCGCCTGGAAGGCCGCGCGGGCGGTGAGCACGTGACCAAGGACCTGGTCGACACCGCCGCGCGCATCGAGGCGGCGAACAACCTGACCATCACGGCGGGGCAGGACATCGGCATTGTCGGCGGCGCCGTGCAGGCCGGCGGCAACATCGACCTCGATGCCGGGCGTGACCTGATCATCGCCAGCCAGGAAGGTGTCGACAGCCACGAGTACCAGCGCCGCCGCGTCAGTGGCCACGACACCAGCATCACCCAGTACGGCAGCGAGGTGAAGGCCGGCGGCAACCTCACCGCCACGGCCGGCCAGGACCTGAGCATCGTCGCCAGCGAGATCGAGGCCCGCCGCGACCTGGCCCTGCAGGCCGGCCGTGACGTAACCCTGGCTGCTGCGGCGAACGAGGAGCACAGCTACGCCAAGGGCAAGAAGGGCAAGACCAAGTACGAGCGCCAGGAAGACGACGTCGAGCAGCAGTCGGCTGATGTGAAGGCCGGCGGCGACCTGACCATCGACGCCGGGCGCGACCTGCGCATGGTGGCGAGCAAGGCCAGCGCCGGCGACGAAGCCTACCTGGTGGCCGGCGACAAGCTCGAGCTGCTGGCCGCCAACGACAGCCAGTACTCGCTGTATGACATGAACAAGAAGGGTGGTTGGGGGAGCAAGAAGACCCTGCGTGATGAAGTGACCGACGTCAAGGCGGTGGGCAGTGAGATCACCAGTGGTGGCGACCTGACCCTCGAGAGCGGCGGTGACCAGCTGTACCAGGGCGCGAAACTCGCCTCCGGTGCGGACCTGACCATTGATAGCGGCGGTTCGGTGACCTTCGAAGCGGTCAAGGACATGCATCAGGAGAGTCACGAGAAGAGCAAGGGTGACCTTGCCTGGAACAGCATGAAGGGCAAGGGCAGCACCGACGAGACCCTGCGCCAGAGCCAATTGACGGCCAAGGGCGACCTGGTGATCAAGGCGGTGGATGGCTTGAAGGTCGATGTGAAACATGTCGACCAGGCGACCATCAGCCAGAGCATCGACGCCATGGTCGCGGCCGATCCACAGCTGGCTTGGCTGAAGGAAGTCGAGAAGCGCGGGGATGTGGACTGGCGGCAGGTGAAGGAGGTGCATGACTCCTTCAAGTACAGCCATTCCGGGCTTGGGGCAGGGGCGCAGATGGTCATCGCCATCCTGATCGCCTATTTCACCGCAGGTGCGGCCAGTGGGTTGGTTGCCAGCGGAGCCTCGGCCGCAGGTGCTTCCACGGCTGCGACTACAGCCAGTGGCATGTGGGCGGCCGGTACGGGGGCGTCCTTGCAGGGTATTGGTTGGGCCAACGCAATGGTGACTGCAGGCGCTATGGGCATGACCAGCAATGCAGCCATCAGCACGATCAACAACAAGGGCAACCTGAGTCTGGTGCTCAAGGACGTGACGTCCAAGGATGCGCTGCGAGGATACGCCGTCTCGGGTATCACCGCCGGGCTGACCGCGGGGCTGTTCGACGGGTGGACGGAGACGAAGACTGACGTTGCTGGTGCGGCTGGCGCGACCGGGGTCGTTGCGAAGACAACTGCGGTGCTGCCGCCGGGCGGGCTTTCCACGCTGGACGGTATCGGGCGTTTCGCCGGTAGCCAGATGTTGCAGAACGGTACGTCCGCTGTGCTCGACCGCGCACTGGGCGGCAACAGCTCGTTCAGCGATGCATTGCGCAATAGCCTGGTCAACACCTTTGCGGCGGCTGGATTCAAATGGGTTGGTGATATCAGCGCAGAGAACAAACTCAACCTGAAGGATGGGGGGTTACCCAAGATCGCGCTCCATGCGCTCATGGGCGGCCTTGCAGCGGAGGCTGCGGGAGGCAACTTCAGGATGGGGGCCCTGTCAGCTGGTGTGAACGAAGCTGTGGTCGGACTGCTGGCCGATCAGTACACCAAGATGCCGAAAGAAGAAAAAAACCGGCTGTTGGTGATGAACTCGCAGCTCATTGGCGTATTGACCGCTGCCGCCGCTGGCGGCGACGCCAAGGACCTGCAGACGGGGTCGTGGGTCGCGAGCAGTGCAACCTCTTACAATCGCCTGTTGCATGACGCCGAAAAGAAGGCACTTACGACCGAGGCAGCAGAACTGCAGAAGCGACTTGGCAAGCCAGGGACCGATTTGTCCTGGGACGACTTGCTGCTGCTGGCTGCCAACGCGCAGGTAGATGAGACGGAGAACAAGCGGCTGCAGGCGCTTCTGCAGATGTACGACCCGAAAAAACCTGAGGGGCAGCATTTTGCCGAAAATCTGCTGATCGCCCAGCAGAGCATTGCCAAATTGGCGGCCCAGGACATCGTCCTGACCTGGAAGGATGGCCGTCCGATCACGGCCGATGGTGATGAGGTCAAAGCATTCCAGTCCACTGGAAAGCAGTTCCAGGACCACGGGTTGTTCAATACCGACTCGAAATGGACGCAGGCGTCGGGTAACAGCTGGGCCGGTGAAGTCGATACGGTGCCCGAGGCATGGAAGCGGCAGTTTGGTGAGAAGAATGCCGCGATCTACATGCGCGAGATTGGGCAGGTCTCAAGCAGCCCGGCGGAAATGAAAGACCTGATGGAGCGAATCTCGGTCATCGCCACGGGCGGTGTGAAGGATGTAACGGTGGACCTGGATGTCGCTTTGGCGATGACAGGGGCGCCTGCTGTGTTGCGGGCGTTGCTGGCCAAGCGGGTTAGTGCTGCAATGGCTGAGGCAGGTGGTTCGGCTATAAGTAAGGAGACTCCCAAACTTGACCCTCCTTTGGCATTGCCCTCAGCAAGGCCAGGCATTGTTATCAGGGGAGCTTTGGAGGACCATGAATTCAAGCAGGCTTCAGAAATCGTTGCCTTCAGGGGCGGTGAGTTCAAAGGTGCGGAGGGCAAAAGCTTTGCGGGTATTGATGGTTGGCTAGATGGAGTTCCCGTGCAGCTTAAAGTCGTAGAAGGAACAAGCATCAATGCTGTACGGCGGAATATTATCAGTGGCGCCAAGGATATGCGTAAGGCTGGGTATAAAGGCGATATGTATGTTGATGCTTCGAAAACAGGCGTCTCGATGGAGAAAATGATTGACCATTTCCGGGCTGGCTCTCCGGTATCTAATGTTGTGGGGGAAGGAACGGTCTCAAATGTTTATATTAAAACTCAGGATGGCTGGCTGAATGTATCGGCTGGTAGGGTTTCCCAGCATAAGGGGTGGCAGTAGTGGCAGCAAGTTTATTTGTCCCTGTGACGCGTGTGCCTGAATTTGAAGAGTTAAAAAACTGGCTTCAAGAGGCTTTGTCTGCTTTAGGGTTTGTGGTTAATAGAGTTACGGTTGGTGTTAATTTGGTTGGTACATCTGACTTGCTCTCGAACATGATCTATATTTTTGATCATGAAAGAAATGTCTGTTGCTGGGTGACGTTCTTGAGTGCAGATGACTGTTTGCTGGAAGAGGACGAGTTTGGTATGCCATTTATTGCGCATATTTCAGGTAGCGTTGGCAAAGGAAGGAATCTCGCTCTTGCAGTTTCGTATAGTGTGGGTGTGGGTGGGGGAGGGAAGGTTGTATATGATGACGGTTGTTTGTACTTCGATGATCAGAAAGGTGTTGCTAAATTGGAAGATATAAGATCCATGTGTGAAATGTGAGGAGAGATTTTCCTGTGCAGGGCTTATGGCTTCAAATTATGTTGAGAAAATACATGGCCGAAAATTGAAAAGGCGGTAGAAAGGGGGCAGATTTATTTTTGCTACTTTAACGTTGGTTCCTGGCGGCGAAGAGGTCTAGCCATCATGTAGGTAGGCCGAGATTAGATTAGGAAAAATAAATCTATCCCCTTTTTTAGAAGCTGCTGAAGCTCGAGTGAGGTACTAATCCATGGGGCAAATAAATAAGGATAGTGTTTTTCGGTTTGTAGAGCTTCAGTGTCAGTTGGTGCTTGAGTTCATGCGGACACACCCCGACGTAAAAGACTTTACATGGCTTCTCGACTTTCCTAAGGCTGGTGAGGTTTTTGTTGGTGGCGATAAATGGCGATTTATTAGGCATGGTTCAGGTTTGCGTTTTGAAAAAAAGCGTATCAGTCGTGCTGGGTCGTGGATGTTCATAAGTGTTTTGATGATCCCAGGATAATCGATGATTGGCGGCTGCTTCAGTTCTTCGAGTCATCTGGAGAGTGCATGGGTGAGAGTCAAGTTTCGCTGCTGTTAAATGAAATGTGCCTGGGCGGGCATTTGCTTGACCAAGATGGTGGGCAGTATCTTTTTGTAGGTTAACTATGTAGGGCTAGAAAAGCGCGACAAAAAGGGGCAGATTTAAGTTGCTTGCTCTAATTTCGGTTCTTGGCGGCGAAGGGATCTAGCCATCATGTAGGTAGGCCGAAATTAGAGTAGAGAAAATAAATCGAGAAAATAAATCTGTCCCCCTTTTCTTACCCTTTTCTTAGTCGATATGAATAGGGTGATTGGCGTAGACGCAAAAACTGGAGGTAAGCCAACGAGTACTATGACAGTGATTACTGATCATAAAGGTAATCTTGTGAACGCTTTTCCAGGGAAAACATTCTGAATGTACTGTGCTATGTTGTGGAGTAAGGAAAGGGCCGCTGCGGGGTTGGATGGAGTGCTGAAGGTAATTGAAATTCCTAAAGATGCCATTCCAATGCTCATAAATGCGGATTCTAAAAATTATCCATTGCTCTCGGAACTGTGTCTTGATGATTATGGGTTGTACTCTGGAGGGCAGTTGGATCGGTTGCGGCTTGAGTTGAAAAATATGTCAAGAGCAACGAGTGGAATGGATGGATTTTTTTGTTCTTTGGACGATCTTGCTTTAGAGGCAAGGGTGCTTGGAGAAAGTGTTTTGTTTGATCCGTTTAGGGATTTAAGTAGTTAAGAGGAAAGCAAGAGGAAAGGGGACAGATTTATTTTTCCTACTCTAATTCCAGCTCCTGGCAGTAGGGAAAATAAATCTGTCCCCTTTTTCGGTGAGTGTTTGATCAAGGGCTGTGTGCCGGCCGACTATATTAAAACGGTAAAAAATAGGTTTTTTATGAAGCCGAAAACATACGAGCTTTTGAATCACATTCCAAAACATGCGGATTATGCCGTGAGTGCAGGAGATTTGGATCCAGAGGATATTCCACAGGATAGAATTGACGCCGTGCTGGATTTGCTTCGTCATGCGAATAACGATGAGGAGCACTTCTTGGCTGCGAAGTTACTGACCAGTTGGGGCATCCGTGAAGGGTTGATTGCCTTGGAGGGGAGAATGGACAAACCTGGAGGCATCGAAGGAGTCTACTTCCATCGACTACACGGATACGACGACACTTATTACCAAATACTCTTGGCTGTGACTCGGTATTTTGCCAACGTGGCTGATTGTGGAGATATCGAGGCTGCGAGAGTCCAGATCTATTCCCCCCTATCGAAAATCATTGCTTTGGCGAGTAGTGAACCGTTTGAAATAGCCAGAATTTTTGATTTCGCGAGTAGTGAAAACTACTCAGAGTATGTGCCTCTTGTTGAAAAGCACCTTGTCGCCATAATTGATCATCCCGAAATTCATCGCTGGAAAATTTATGATGCTATTGAGTTTTTGATGGTTTTCAATCCCGGTTTCGTTGCGTCTCTATTGAAAGAGAAAAACAAGACGATCGATGATTTTAGGCCGGTGACATAAGGGCGATAGCCTCGGTGCAAAAGCAACTGGTGCAGCTGAAGTACTGAGAAAAGGGGACAGATTTATTTTTCCTACTCTAATTCCAATTCCTGGTTGGAAAAGGGGACAGATTTATTTTCCATACTCTAATTCCAGATCCTGGCAGCGAAGGGATCTAGCTGTCACGTAGGTAGGCCGAGATTAGAGTGGGGAAAATAAATCTGTCCCTTTTTTGCTGCGAGATGGAAGTGTTATTTAAACGAGCGGTTAGTGAGCGAGGCCTCACATTGTATCAGGCTTTTGGTTACGCCTATGACGAGATGGATCACTATTTGCAGTCTAAGGCTGAGGGTGTGTGCTTGGCTGCCTATGTGTCATTGTTTATAATTCCCGTCAGGGCTGGGTTAAAATTTATAACGGAGGATCCCTTTACTCAGGATGTCTCCTCTGAATTTGTGGAAGTATATTCCTGTTTGCAGGCTGAAGGATTTTCTAAATTGAATGAAGATGGGTTGGTTATGCTGGTAGATGCCAGAGAGGTCATAGACTGCTTGGATAATTTTGGATTGGTTTAGTTTGGCGCAAAAAATGCATGTGCTGTTCGGGAAGGACCGTTTTCCACTTTGATTCCGGTGTCGATGAGGACGAAGGGGCGAGCAGTAATTAATGGTAGGTGGGATTAGAGTGGGGAAATTAAGTTTGTCAATTTTCCATTCGTTATTTGAGTTATTGCAAGAAAAGGATAGGTGGCAGTGAAGTTCAATGTAATGTTGGTTTTGTTTTTTGCTTTGTCTGGCTGCGTAACCAATCAACTGCATTTCGCCGCCTACACTACAGACGCAGAGCTATCTTCAATCAAAAGCAAAATTACTCACTCAACGATAACCAGTGTATCTGGCGACGAGCGCTGCACTCACTGTTCCGAGAGTAGTAAGGTGGTGTGGCATGCAGCCAACTACAAAACGGGTTTGTATGAGGGTTTTGCTAACGTCCCAGTCACCGATTGGTCTGAGTTTACCAAACGGTCTATCGGGTCTGATGCAGATGCGAGCATAAAAACCAGAGTCGAGATTGACCGGATTTTCGTCAAGACTTGGGGAAGTCCTGAGTATTATGCGTGCGAGGCCAGGCTCTCGGTGTATGTTGGAACGACCAAATATATGGGGCAGTCGCGTGTAAAAATAAAAATGGCAGGCCAGGAGTTGGTTGGTCGGGATTTGGTCTATCTGAAATCCGAGACATTAAATGCTGTTAGTCTTGCGTTGAAGGCAGCTTACATAGATGCATTTGGTAGGATTGAAGAAGTTTCGCGCTGAATTAGTTATAGGTTTGCAGATCTATTTTGCTAATATAAATTCGGTTCTTGAGGGGCGCGAGGGGTAGAGCAGTCAAGCAGGGCAGGCCAAAATTATTGTAGAGCAGATCAATCTCTTTCCTTTAGGGTTCGAATTGGAGTGCAAAATGAGTGAGAGTCTCAAAGGTTGGAATTATCAGGTTTTGATGCTTGTTCAAGCCTTGGTCGGTGCTGTTTCCCCTAATTTTAGAATGGTTTCTATATCTTTTGAGGGCGAAGAGTGGGTCACTAGGTTTTACTTGGAAGAGTATGATGAGGAGGATGTTGATGAGGTTGTAGATGTGATGTGTCAATATGCGGCTTACCAAGACGGAGATCTGAAAAGTCGATACGAGGTGTTAGTCGGTAGTGGACGACTGCCTGGATATTCGGAAGTGGGAAGAGTGGCTTATAGAAGACGGGAGAGAATTGGTTCATAAGCTTGAGCGGCTGAAAAGGGGCTGAACTATTCTTTCTGCTCTATTTTCTATTCCTGTGGTTTCTAAGAGAACGAGCAGTCAGGCTGGGCCAGAGAAAATTTCGATCCCTGTGGGTTCGAAGGGTCGAGTAATCATGAAGATTAGGCCGAAAAGATAGAAGATATGAATTTAGGTATTATTTACCCAAGTTGGTCGAATTTTGGGTTTTATGACCTCTCGGCCAATGAGCCTGATGCCAAGGTTCAGAAGGAGCGACCTCCTTTCGGTGTGCGTGAGATTGTGGGGTGGTTGAGTGACGACGTCAGTAGTAGTGTTAGCGCAAAAGCGCTGATCACTCGACTGGAGGACTGTCAGCTCCGTGGTCAATCTGAGTACTTGGGGTTCGGCAATGCACACCACATGGCATATGCGGCAGGTCATCTGTATCTAGAGTGTGAGTACAGTGAGGGATCCCAGGTATTAATGACCATTGAGCAAGCTGTTTCCACTTTGAGTGACTACATGGTTTTTTTACAGGCTGGCGTTCGGAACAAAGAGGCTCCACCTCAGCCGTTTATGGTTGAATACCTTGCCGAGGGAGAGGAATCTTATAGACGCTTTGAAGCGTTAGGTGGTCGTTTGGGGTTTTCGGTGGAAGAAATGAAGGGTGTGAGTCGGGCTGATCGGCAAGAAAATAAATGGAGAGTATTGGTCGATAAGTCTCATACTTCCAAAAAATCTTGATTGGGGATGGGAGGCGTATTAGGTGGCCGATGTAGCGCTGGAGGTAAAAATTTTTGACGGTGATGAAGCTGGACGATTTCTAGCGATGGCTTCGATTGGGTTGCTTTCGTCAGTCAGGGCTGGTGTCATCGAACTGGATGAAGCAGAACGCTTGTTGTTCTCGCCCGGAGCGTCAAGTGTTTTTAGAAGGAAAGGGATTTCTGCTGTTGTCTGCGATCTTGTTATGGAATGTTGCGAGTTGGAGGACATACTGGGTCTCTTGCCGGATAGGTTTGATAGCGAGCTTGTACGGCTAATTGATGCTTTTTCGGAGTATTTAGCCGCCACGACACCCCTAGATGCCTATTCGGATCATGCGGAATATAGGTAGTTTATATGCTGCTGGCAGTGGCGGGGAAAGAGCATAGGCATGGGCCTGTTTCATTTTTCACCGCACTTTTTCACATTGGCGCACGAACATGAAAATAATCAAATCCTTCGCGAAATTGACAGGGCTTAAAAGGTTTGCGGCTTGGCGAGCCGGCTGGCAGGAACCAGCGTCTGTTGACCTGTTTTCCTATATTGAAGATGTCGTCAGCCCAGAGGACAGTTTGATTTTTTGCAAATGGCTGTTCCCGGATTTCGTCGTGTTCGAGGATTCGGTGATACTGGAAATGAAATTTGACGAGCCCGCATTTCGTGTGTGGCTTGATCATTTTTCAGGCGATAAAGCCGGTGTCGAGAGGATGCTGAATCACACCCATCTGTACGATGTGTTTTCAGGGTGTGGATCTGCGGTGGACGAGGTGGTTTTCGAGCAACTGTCCAATGTGCTGGCCATGTCCTGGCGAATGGTATTGAAGGCGCAATTTCCTGATAGAAGCTTCCACGTAGAGGCTATTAACTCTGATCAGGAGTATGGCCCGGTGGTCACGTTCCATGAAATGCGTGCGACCGTCTCCATGTCGATGACCTCTGGATAGTGCCCCTGCCACGAATACAATCTTTGCTCCACGTCCTGAGACTGCAGATTGACGTCAAGATGATGTCAAATTAATATCGCCTCGCTCGGCCGACCCACCGTAAATGACTACCCTTTTCGTACGCAAGGAAGCCCCCTGTGATCAAGACCCTGTTCAAAGCTGCCGCCGTTCTCTCCGTCGCCCTGTTGTACGGCTGCGCCTCCACCCCTTCGGCAGACAAGATGCAGGCGGAAGTCGCCAACTACGCGTTGCCCAAGGCTGCGGTGGCCGACAAGGCTTTGGTCTATGTGGTCCGCCCCAGCAATGCCGGGATGATGGTGCGTTTCAACGTCTTCCTCGATGACAAGGAAGCCGATTCGGAAATGGGCTACAACCGCGGCAACCAGTACATCTATTTCTACGTGACACCGGGCACTCACGTGATCAGTTCCAAAGCCGAGAACTGGGCCGACATGACCGTGAATGCGAAGGCCGGCGAGGTCATCTACCTCAAGCAGGAAGTCGAGATGGGCGTGGTCATGGCGCGTAACAGCCTCAAGGTGCTGAGCGACCTCGAAGGCCGCTACCTGGTCAAGGACGCGGCGCTGGGCACCATCGCCAAAGAGAGCAAGTAAGCGCTGCCGATCCGTGTGGTGATCGGCATGAACAACAAGGGCGACCCTCGGGTCGCCCTTGTTGTTCATGCCGTGGAAAAAGGTGGAAGAAGGAGCGCGCTCCCAGCAACGCCAACTACTCAGTTCAACCAGCTCAACGCCGGCCCCTGCGGCACGATCCGCGTCGGGTTGATGTGGTTGTGCGAGTAGTAGTAATGCAGCTTGATATGCGCCATGTCGATGGTGCGGTAGATCGCCGGGATCTGCGTCAGGCGCACCAGGTACTGGTACAGCGCCGGGTACTCGGCCAGGGTCTTGTGGTTGGCCTTGAAGTGCACGTAGTACACCGCCTCGTAGCGGATCAGCGTGGGCAGCAGGAACAGGTCCGACAGGCTCAGCTTGCCGCCCACCAGGTACGGCTGCTTGCGCAGCCGGTGCTCGAGGGTGTCCATGGCCGCGAAGAACTGTTTGTAGGCCTCGTCGTAGCTCGCCTGGTCCGGGGCGAAGCCCATGTGGTAGACCATGCGGTTGATGTTGGTGTGCAGCCACTGGTTGAGCTCGACGATGTCACAGCTGGAGCGGTCGGGCACCAGGTCGATCGGGGTCTTGGCCAGGGGCAGCAGGCGGGTGGCCATCTGCAGCGCCAGCTCGGCCGAATCGTTGTGCACGATGCGGTTCTGCTGGCGGTCCCAGAGCACCGGCACCGACTGGTTGCCGGCAAAGCCCGGGCGCGAGCGCTCGTACAGGCTCGACAGCAGGGTGACGTCCTTGTGCAGCGGGTCCTGGTCGTGCTCGTCGAACTCCCAGCCCTGGTCGTGGCGGCGTGCCGCCACCGAGGTCACGTCCAGCGCGTCTTCCAGGCCCAGCAGGCTCTGCACCAGGTGCACCCGGTGCGAGAACGGGCAGGCGTGGGAGATGTACAGGTGGTAGCGGTTGGGCTCGGCCACCAGTTCGCTGAGGAACAGCTCCTGGACCGACGGGTTGTCTTGGCTGCGGGTCATCTTACCTCCCTACTGCGGTGGCCAGGCTTGGGCATGGGCGCTCGCCGAGGGCGGCGATGCTGTGCTGGATCTTCAGGTTGGCGGCGGCCAGGCCCGCGGCCAGGCTCTCTTCGCCCATGCCCAGGCCTTCGGCGTAGATGAATTCGACGCTGTTCAGGCCGACGAAGCCCAGGGTCTGCGACAGCCAGCCGGCCAGGGTGTCGGTGCCCTGGCTGTAGACGCCGCCGCTGGCGTTGAGCACGTGCACCGGCTTGTCGTCGAGCAGCCCGACCGGGGCGCCGTCGACATAGGTGAAGGTGACGCCGCCACGCACGATGTAGTCGACCCAGGTGTGCAGGATCGACGGTGCGCCGAAGTTGTAGCGCGGCAGGCCAATCACCACGCGGTCGGCTTCCTGGATTTCTTCGATCAGCTCGTTGGACAGCTTCAGCGCCGCAGCCGCCTCGATGCTGCTGGCGTCGCCGCCGAACAGGGCGTCCATGGTCACCGCATTGAGGTGCGGAATGGGCTGGGCGTGCAGGTCGCGCACCGCCACCGAAGCTTCGGGGTTGACCTCTTTGAGCTGCTTGAGGAAGTTGTCCACCAGTTGGCCGGAGAAGCCGCCGTCGGACTTGATCGAGGAGCGGATGACCAGGACCTTGTGATTCATTGCGCGAATCCTTTCTGTGATGTGTGTGATAGCCAGTCTTGAGCAATCGGGCGGGAGTGAAAAGCGCAGATAATCAGGGTATTACCCTTAAGGTTGTCATGTATCGCCAGGGGCTCTGGGCTGGAACGAGCGCGGGGCAAGCCTGCTCCCACAAATCGCGTGGGAGCGGGCTTGCCCCGCGATGAACGTGATGTGCGATTACGCCGTCACCACTCCCGCTTGAGCCTGAACTTGCTCAGCTGCGCGCTGGCGATGCGGGTCTGGCTGCCGTCGGCATTGACCCGCCAGGCCTCGGCCTGGGTGAACATCAGGTTGCGGCCGTCGCGGATCACCTTGGCGTGGAACAGCACCTCGGTGTCGCGCGGCGTGGCCGACAGCAGCAGGGTGTTGAAGCTGTTGGTCAGGGCGTACTCGTCCGGCCCCAGCAAGGGCAGGGTGGCGAGCATGCTGGTGACGTCGAGCATCGAGTAGATCACCCCGCCGTGCAGGGTCTGGCTCAGGTTGTCGATGTCGGCGTTGACGGTCAGCCGGCAGGTGCACTGGCCGGGGGACTGTTCCAGCATCTCCAGCCCGCAGTAGCGCTGGTAGGCGTGTTCGAGCAGCGCGCGCGAGTGCGCGGCGGCGTGGTCGCTGATGGTGCTCATGGTGTGATCCTTCACAGGTGCCGGGCAATGATTTCCAGCATGATTTCGTGGGTGCCGCCGCCGATGGCCAGCAGGCGGGCGTCGCGGTGGATGCGTTCGACCAGCGAGGGCTCGACGCAGCCGTGGGCGCCATGCAGTTGCACGGCGTCGCGGGCCAGGGTTTCCAAAGTCTGCACGGCGCTGTTCTTGGCGATGGCGACCTGGTGCGCGTCCAGGGTGCCTTCGGCCTGGCGGGCCACGCAGGTGTCGACGAACTGGCGGCTGACCGTCAGCTGCGCGTAGTGCTCGGCCAGGCGCTGGCGGATCACCGACTTGTCGAACAGTGGCTTGCCGCCGACCTGGCGGCTCTTGCACCAGTCGATGGCGGCCTGCAGGGCCATGTCGGCACTGGTGATGGCCATCACCGCCAGGTTCAGCCGCTCCTGCTGCAGGCTGGCCTGCAGCAGGCGGCCCACGCCACCTTTCTCGGTCAGGCGGATGGCCGGCACGTTCTCCAGCTCCAGGTCGGCCAGCGGCAGGCAGCGCCAGCCCAGGGCGCGGCGCGGCGTATGGCGGATACCGGCGGCCGAACCCTCCACCAGGAACAGCGCCAGGCCGTCCTCGCAGTGGCCGACCATCAGCAGCCAGTCGGCGCGGGTGGCGTTGCAGATGAACGCCTTGTGCCCGTTCAACCGGTAGCCGTCGGCCTGGCGCGCGGCGCGGCACTCCAGGGCACGCAGGTCGGAGCCGGCCTGGCGCTCGGTGATCGCCAGGGCGATGCTCTGGCGGCCGTCGAGCACCGCCGGCACCAGGTCGTGGACGATCGGGTGGCCGGTGGCCTGCACTGCCTTGAGGCTGACGAAGTGCGAGCCCAGGCCCATGGTGATGCCCTGGGCGCCGCTGCGGGTCAGTTCCTCGATGAGCACGGCCACCGCCCGTGGGTCGTCGGGCAATTGCCGATGGTCGTGGCCCAGGCCCAGAAGGCCGGCGGCGCCGGCCTCGCGGTTGAGCGCGGCGGGGTAGGCGCCGAGCTGTTCCCAGGCATCGATGTTCGGCGTGATCTGCGCCTGGACAAAGGCTTGCAGGCGCTGACGATATGCATCAGTCATGGCGGCCTCCTCAGAACACCGTGGTCAGGGCCAGGTCGTGGAAGCGCTCGACGATCGGCCGGATCCGCGACGAGGTCATGGCGCTGTCTTCCTCGAAGTAGTA
The DNA here is from genome assembly GCF_054062095.1 of Pseudomonas sp. TE6288. NCBI lineage: Bacteria > Pseudomonadati > Pseudomonadota > Gammaproteobacteria > Pseudomonadales > Pseudomonadaceae > Pseudomonas > Pseudomonas sp. TE6288. The sequence goes on along the minus strand of NZ_JBSSEW010000009.1, from coordinate 164,919 downwards.
CAGGTCGGTCATATCGCGCATCACTTCCAGCATCACCCGCGAACGCTCGGCGGCGCGGATCTCGTAGCGCTGCAGGGCACTGTCGAGGCGCTCGTCGCAGCAGCCGACCAGGGCCTGGGCGAGCATGAAGGCGTTCTCCAGGCCCAGGGTCAGGCCGTAGCCGAGGGTCGGCAGCATGGCGTGGATGCTGTCGCCGAGCATCACCACACGGCCGTTCTGCCAGCAGCCGGCGCCGGTCAGGGCCATCATCTTGTGGGTGAGGATCTGCTCGTGCTCGGTGGCTTCCATCATCCGCACCACATCCGGCGGCAGGTCGGCGAACAGCCGCACCAGGCCGTCGCGGTCGAGCAGCGGCTGGTTGCGGTGCTGGTAGGCGGCGAACCAGTAGCGGTACGGGCGGTCGGCCGCCAGCGGGTAGGTGACCACCCGCGAGAACTCCGAGGCGAAGATCTGGCAACGGTCGGGCAGCAGCAGCGGCGAGTCGAACTCGACCATGCCGCGGCTGGCCACCAGGCCCGTGTCATAGGGCGTCAGCCCCGGCTCCAGGCACTGGCGCACGGTGGAGCCGACGCCGTCGCTGCCGATCACCAGGTCGAAGTCTTCCTGCTCGCCGTTGCTGAAGGTGACCCGCGCCTGTTCGCCGACCTTCTCCACCTTCTCGCAACCCATCTGGTAGCGGATCTGCCCCGGCGCCAGGCGTTCGCGCAGCAGGCCGAACAGCTCGGGGCGTGGGAACATCACCGCCGGCGCCGGGATCCCCAGGCCGTCCGGGCGTACCGGCTGGCTGTGGATCAGGCGACCGTCGCGGCCATGGGTGTCGAGGAACTCGATGGCCTTGCCGCGGCCGATGAAGCTGGTGTCGTTGAACAGGAAGCGCAGCACCTGCACGCCCTGGGGCCAGACGTAGATGCCGGTGCCCGAGTCGCGCGGGCCATGGGCCCGCTCGTACACCGTGGCCTCGAGGCCGAAGCGCTTGAGAATCAGGGCGCAGGCCAAGCCATTGAGGCCGGCGCCGATGATCGCGATCTTCATGCGGCCACCTCGCTCAAGGTGTTCCAGCTCTGGCCGCTCATGCGGTAGCGGCGCTGCAGCAGGCACAGGCTGGTCAGCTCCATCAGCATCGGGTCGAGCAGGCCTTGTTCCTGGGCGCTGAGGGTCGGCAGTTGCTTGAGCAGGCTGCGCACCTTGGCCGCGTCGAAGAACGGCAGCGCGTCCAGGTCACGGCTGTGCAGGGTGTCCTGCACCAGTTGCCACAGGCGGCCTTGCTGCTGCAGGGTGGCCGGCGGCGCGCGGAAGTAGTGCTTCTTGCGCTCGTACAGGGCCTTGGGCAGGTAAGGGCGCATGGCTTCGCGGAACACGTACTTCTCGGTGGCGCCGCGCACCTTCATCCACACCGGCAGCTGGCAGGCCAGTTCGACCACGTGGTGGTCGAGCAGCGGCACGCGGCCTTCGATGCTGTTGGCCATCTCCATGCGGTCGCCCAGGGTGGTGAGGACGAAGTTCGGCAGGTACGACTTGGCCCACAGGTACATGGAGTTGTGCACCGGGTCGCGGTCGGCGAGCTTGCCGTGGTCGAGGCGGTCGAAGAACTGGCGGTACGGGTCGACACCGGTGAAGTGGTCGCGGAAGTCGCCGCGGTACAGGCTCTCCAGGGCCTTGAACCAGCCGGCCTGGTTGTCCAGCCACGACACACCGTGCTTGAGCTGGTCGACCATCCAGTGGATGTCGTGGGGCATGTGCGCGTTGGTGTAGCCCTGTTCGTTGGCCTGGATGCGCTGGCGCAGCAGGTCGATGACTTTCGGGTCTTGTTGTTCGTTGTTGTACAGCAACATGTCGCGGCGGAAGTGCGGGTAGCCGGCGAACACTTCGTCGGCGCCTTCGCCGGTCAGCACCACCTTCAGGCCGGCCTTGCGCACTTCCTTGCTGAGGATGTACTTGGCCACGCCGTGGGCGTTGAAGAACGGCGTCTCGTTGTGCCATACCGCCTGCTCGAAGTTATCCGCCAGGTCGTCCTGGGTGATCTCGATGGTGTGGAAGCGCGCGCCGTTGTGCTCGGCGGCCATGCGCGCAAAACGGTTCTCGTCGTAGTCGTCCATGTCGGTGAACGACAGGTTGAAGGCGTCCAGCGGCTCGCCCTTGAGGGCGGTGGCCATGCCCAGCATCGCCGAGGAGTCGATGCCACCGCTCAGGTACACGCCCATCGGCACGTCGGCGCGCAGGCGCAGGCGCACGGCTTCTTCGATGGAGGCACGCACGGCCTCGATCATGCCGGCCTCGTCGCTCGGCGCCGGGGTGTCGCGGCGGGCGAATTCCATGTCCCAGTAACGGCCGCTGTGCAGGCCGCCGTGGTCGACCATCACCCAGCAGCCCGGCTGCACGCTGCGCACGCCTTCGAACAGGGTGTGGTCGCGCAGGTAGAAGGCGCGGCTGGCGTAGGCGTTCTCGTCCCAGGTCGGGTTGACGCCGGCGGCCAGCAGGGCCTTGATCTCGGAGGCGAAGTACCAGTTGCCTTCATGCTGGGTGTAGAACAGCGGCTTGATGCCCAGGCGGTCGCGCACCGCCAGCATCAGGCGGCGACGGCGGTCGAACAGGACCATGGCGAACTCGCCGCGCAGCTCCTTGAGCCCGGCCATGCCGGAGCGGCGGTACAGGTGCAGGGCGATCTCGCTGTCCGAGGCGGTCTTGAAGATCGCGCCTTCGGCCTGCAGCTCGGCGCGGATGCGCTCGTGGTCGTAGAACTCGCCGTTGACGATCACCGCCAGGTCGCCTTCGTCGGCGACGATCGGCTGCATGCCGTTGTCCAGGCCGATGATGCTCAGGCGGGTATGGCCAAGCACGGCGCGCTCGCCCGGGTCACGCCACAGGCTGTGCTCGTCCGGGCCGCGGTGGTTGATGGCGGCCAGGGCGTCGAGGATCGACTGGTCGCTGATGCTGTTGCGTTTGGACTGGTAGACACCGATGAAACCACACATGGCAAAATCCTTTTCTCATAGGTCGGGCGTCGTCGGCGACGCCGGAACGGCGCGGGCTTCGTGGTCCGCGCACCCAGGGTTCATTGCGCCCAGTCGGGGCGGCTGCGTTCGAAGAAGGCGGCAAGACCGTGCTGGCCCTCGCTGGAGGTGCGCAGGCGGGCGATCAGCTGCAGGTTGCAACCCTGCTCGTCGAGCAGGTGGTCGCGGCCTGCCAGGCGCGCCAGCATCTGCTTGATCTCGCGACTGGCCTGGGGGCCGGTCTGCAGCAGGGTGGCCAGCCAGCGGTCGCGGGCCTGCTCCAGCTCGGCGGCGGGCACCAGGCGGTGGACCAGCTGCAGGCGCAGCGCGTCCTCGGTGCCGAACACCTCGGCCGAGAGCATGTAGCGCCGTGCCTGGCGCACGCCCATGGCGCGCACCACGTAGGGGCTGATCAAGGCCGGGGCCAGGCCCAGGCGCGCCTCGCTGAAGCAGAAACGCGCATCCTCGGCGGCCAGCACATGGTCGGCGCAGCACAAGAGGCCCAAGGCCCCGCCGAACACCGCGCCGCGGGCCAGCATCAGCACCGGCACCGGGAAGTCGTCCAGGCGCTGCAGGACGTTGGCCAGCAGGCTGGCGTCCTCCAGGTTGCGCGCATGGTCGAACTCGCGGCTGCGGCGCATCCACTCCAGGTCCGCCCCGGTGCACAGGTGCTCGCCGGCGCCGTCGAGCACCAGGGCGCGCAGCCCGGGGTGCTCGGCGAGGGCCTGCAACTGCTCGTGCAAGGCCCCGAGCAGGGCCTCGTCGAGGGCGTTGCCGGCATGCGGACGGTTCAGGGTCAGGCAGGCGACCGCAGGTTGCGGCCAGCTCAGCAGCACGTCGCTCATGGTCGTCAGCTCGCCATCTTCAGGGACAGGGCGGTGCTCTCGTACTGACGGCGATAGCCCTCGCAACCGCCGTAGCGGAACGCGCCGCCGGTGACGTACGGCGTGCTGTAGTCGGCGACGGCCGGGTGGTTGTCGCCGTAGAACCAGGCGCTGTACTGCTCATGGCCCAGGCGGGTGCGGCTGGCCAGCATGCGCGCATGCGCCTTGCGCCGCGAATGGGCCTGGTAGCCCGGCACCACGGTGGCACTGAAGAACTCGCCGACGCTGCCCGAACCGTAGCTGAACAGGCCGATGTTGCGCCCAGTCAGGTCCTCGTCGCTGTTGTCCAGCAGCGACAGCAGGGCGATGTACAGCGAGGCGGTGTAGCAGTTGCCGATGGCCTTGCCGTACAGCTGGCTGGTGGCGTAGGCCTGCTCGCCCAGGGCCTTGGCTGCTTCGGGTTCGATCGCCTCGAACACCGAGAAGGCCTTCTTCGCCATCTTGGTGAACGGCTGGTGGAAGCACAGGAAGCTCATGTCCTCCAGGCCCAGGCCGCCGTCGGCGCGGTAGCTCTGCCAGGCGTTGCGCAGCGACTCCAGGTAGACCTCGATCGACAGCTTGCCGTCGACCAGCGCGGTGCTGCGCAGGTTCGGCCGCCAGAAGTCCGAGACGTCCAGGCTGTAGCGGCCCTGGTGCGGGTGCAGTTCCAGCAGGCGCGGGTTCTCGGCCACGATCATGGCCACGGCGCCGGCGCCCTGGGTGCATTCGCCCTCGGAGTTCTGCTCGTAGCGGGCGATGTCGGTGGCGATCACCAGCACCTTTTCGTGAGGACGCTGGGCGACCAGCGCACGGGCCATCTGCAAGCCGGCGGTGGCGCCGTAGCAGGCCTGCTTGAACTCCACCACGCGGCAGTCGGCGCGCAGGCCGAGCAGGCTGTGGACGAACAGGCCGGCGGCCTTGGACTGGTCGATGCCGCTCTCGGTGGCGAGGATCACCGTGGCGATCGAGGCGCGGGTGGCGTCATCGAGCAGCGGCAGGGCGGCGTTGGCCGCCAGGGTCACGATGTCTTCGTCCGGGGCCGGCACGGCCATGAACTCCTGGCCGATGCCGACCAGGTACTTCTGCGGGTCGATACCGTGCCGTTCGGCAAGTTCTTCCAGTGCGAAAAAGTGTTGCGGTACAGACAGCCCAATATCATCAATGCCGATTTTCATGTGTATGCCCAATTATTTTTCACTGTTGAAAAAATCCCAAAATACACAACCGGTCTTGTTGTTCCGGTGCCAGTCCCTGCTGGCCATTTAATTATTGCGGCTGAAGCTTTTGCCAAAAAAAGCGAATAATTCAGATGGGATTGATGACGCCTGTTCATGGTTTTCCGGGTGCGGAAAGTTTGCATTTTATTTATCGCGCGCAGGCGTGCGCCCCGTGATTCCACGCGGCTTATGCAAAGGGGTGATGAACAGATTGTCGAACAATAGGGCAATTAAAATTTTCAATTGTTTTAATATGAAAATTTTATGGCGGTGTTGTCGCCTGATTGACCTGTTGTTTCGGCTATATATTTATGCCGTATCGCTTGTGCATATCTGCATGGTCGGGACTTCCTTGTCCATTATTCATCCATTAGTGCCAGGCACTGTGCGGGACGTTGTTGTCGCACGAAGCGGGCTGGGCGAATAGTGACAAAAAGTGCGCGCATCACGGCACGGTCTTCATGTGTTGGCGGCAGCTGTGGTACAACGCCGCAGGACAAAGGATTCGTCGCCCGGTTTCCGGGCACACAAGGAGGTAGTGGTGTTTTCCAAGATCAGTCTCGATCAGTGGCGCGCGTTCGTCTGCACGGTCGAGTGCGGCGGTTTCCAGCAGGCCGGCGAGCACATGTACAAGTCGCAGTCGGCGATCAGCCATTCGGTCAACCGCATGGAAATGCTCCTGGGCCAGGAGCTGTTCATCATCGAAGGGCGCAAGGCCGTGCTCACCTCGCTGGGCAAGGCGCTATTGCCCCAGGCCAAGCACCTGCTGGGCGCGGCGCAGAAGCTCGAGCACCTGGCCAACCAGTACCAGCCCGGGTTGTTCACCGAGCAGGCGCTGGCGGTGGATGTGCTGTTCCCCATCGAATTGCTGCAGCAGGCATTGCAGGAGTTTGCCCTTGAGTACAAGGATCACCGTATCCGCTTGTACGAGACGGCGTTGTCCGGGGCTCGCGAGTTGCTCGAGGACGGCAAGGTCGAGCTGGGCATCGCCAGCAGCCTGCCCTCGGGGTATCTGCAGGAGTTCTTGCTGAATGTCTCGTTGATCTGCGTGGTGGGGGCCAGCCACCCGCTCAGCGAGGCGCAGGGCGAGTTGAGCCTGGACGACATGAAGAACCACCGGCAGGTGGTGATCCGCGATTCCGGCACGCGCAATTCGCAGAACAGCGGCTGGCTGGGGACCTCGCAGCGCTGGACGGTGAGCAGCCTGGCGGCGGCCGAGAGCTTCGTCGAGCGGGGGATGGGCTTTGCCTGGCTGCCGGAGCACCGGGTGCAGCAGGGGTTGGCGCAAGGGCGGTTGGTGCGGGTCAACCTGCAGCATCAGCGGGAGCGGGAGGTGCCGATGTACATGGGGTATCCCGAGGAGTACCGGCACAGTCCCGAGGTGCGGTTGCTGGCGCAGATACTGCGGGAGCGGTGTCGGGAGTATCGGCCGGTTGTTGCTTGATGGATCGTTGGGGCTGGTTTCGAGGGATGTAGGCGCATTCATTTGTGATGTCGACGCTTAGTCACCTTTCCGCCCTTACGGCGGGTCCCTTTTTGAAGCATCAAAAAGGAACCAAAAAATGCTTGCTCCATTCATCCGGCCCTCCGCTTCGCTCCGGGTTCCCTCACTCCGGCCTTGCTCCCGGGAGGACCGCGCTGAACGCCCCATCCTGGGGCGCAGCGCTTGACGGGCATCCATGCCCGTCACCTCCCTCCGCAAGGCCTGCGTTCGGCCTCCTGAAGTCGCGAAGTTACGGGCGGCGCCTGGGCTGGTGCAGCTATCGCTAGTTGCTGTTTGGTGAACTCTTGATCGCCATCGCGGGCTTGCTCGCAATCCGGGTCTTGCCCGGCCATGCTTGTTCATTTTCCAGGTAAGACATTTCCGAACCTGAAACCAAATGCTTCAGCCAGCAAAGCTTGGGAACTATCCTACGCGCTCGCCGGAAGCTGCTGCGTTGTCGGGGAAATACCCCACGGATAACTTCACGGGGTCGCCACACCAGGTGACCGGGCGTGAGAACCCGAGGCGTAAATTATCGGCAATCCAGTTATGGCAGCCGTGCCCGGGCAGACTTCAGTCTGGCCGAGTTTCTCTTGCGCCTCGGTTTCTCACCCCGTGCACGACTGCCACCCTTTGTCCTGTGAGATGCCAAGGTCATTGCTTCATGGTTGCCGTACGCGGGCAGACTTCGGTCTGGCCGGCTTCAGTGCGTCGGTTTCTCACCCCGCGTACGGCGGCCACCTGCTCGTTGAGAAAGATCGAGATGGGCAGTGCCTCCAGTCAACCCCGCAGATCACTCGGCAGGAAATCCCGCTCCGGCTCGTAATCCAGCTTCAGGTACCCCGCCAATTCGCGCAGGTCTTCCGGGCTCAGGCTGCCGGCCTGCTGCTTGAGCCGCAGGCTGTCGACGATGTACGCATAGCGCGAGACGTTGTAGTCACGCACCGCATTGTACAGGTCGCGCTGGGCATCTAGGATATCGACGATGTTGCGGCTGCCCACCTCATACCCCGCCTCGGTGGCCCGCAACGAGCCCTGGCTGGAGATGATGCTCTGGCGCCGCGCCCGTACCTGCTCGACATCGCTGACCACCGCGCGGAAGGCGTTGCGCGACCCTTCCAGCACCTCGCGTTCGAGGCTGGTGCGGCCGTACTCGGTACGCGCCAGCTCATGGGTGGCCTGGCGCACCCGCGCGCTGGTGCCGCCGCCGCTGAACAGCGGCAGCTTCATCTGCACCATCACCGAGCTGTCGCGCTGGTTGCCGGGGCGCTGGCCGAAGTGCGCGCTGGAGTCCATCAGGTCGCTGTCGCCCTCGGCGTAGCCCATGGCCAGGTTGAAGGTCGGCAGGTGATCGGCCTTGCTGCTGCGCAGGGTCTGGCCGGCCTGGCTGACGGCGGCCTGGCTGGCGCGCAGGCGCAGGTTCTGCGCCATGGCCTGTTCGACCCAGGCCTCGGCGCGCTCGGGCACCGGCGCCTGCACCGGCAGGCTGTGACGGATCCCGGCCAATGCCGGCTGGGCCTGGCCGGTCAGGCGCATCAGTGCCTGGTAGGCGTCCTCGCTGCGGCGCTGGCTGTCGATCAGGTTGGCGCTGGCGCGGTCGAAGCTGGCCTGGGCCGAGAGCATGTCGTTCTGGTCGGACAGGCCGGCGTCGTAGCTCAGCCGGGTCTGTTGCAGCTGGCGGTCGAAGGCGCGCAGCTCGGCCTTGGCGGTGGCCAGGTTGTCCTCGGCCAGCAGGGTGTCGAAGTAGCTGCTGGCGGTGTCGAGGATCAGCTGCTGCTGGAATGCCGAGAAGTCCAGTTCGGCCTGTTCGTTCTCGGACTGCGCGGCCTTGTAGTCGAACCAGCGGCTGAGGTCGAACAGCGGTTGGTCGAGGCTCAGGCGGTACAGGCTGCCGCTGCGTTGCTCGACCTGGCGGCGGTCGCTACGCACGTCGCCGGCCTCGGCATCCAGGGCCACCTGCGGCAGCAGGCGGGCGCGGGCCAGGGGCACGGCCTCGCGGCGGGCCAGGTAGTTCTCGCGGGCGGCGGCCATGTCGCTGTTGTGCTCGACCACCTGGGCGTACACCGACATCAGCGTCGCACGGTCGGCGGCAACGGCCTGGGCCAGGGGCGCCAGCAGCAGCAGGGGCAGAAGGGTCTTACGTAGCATGTCGTTTCTCTTTATTCGGGCCGGCCGCTCCCAGGGGCAGCCGGTCATGGCTGCCACAGGGGAGGGCGGGCTAAGGGGTCAGGCCGGCTGGGTGTAGGCGGCCAGTTCCTGCAGGCGTGGGTCTTCGCTGGCACGGTGGTCCTTGGCCAGCAGCGAGTACACGGTGGGCAGGATGAACAGGGTGAACAGCGTACCGACCAGCATGCCGATGACGATCACCAGGCCCAGGCTGAAGCGGCTGTGGGCGCCGGCACCGCTGGCCAGCAGCAATGGCACCAGGCCCACGACCATGGCCGCGGTGGTCATCAGGATCGGCCGCAGACGGATCTGCGCGGCGCGTTCGATGGCCGTGCGGCGGTCGAGCTGGTCGGCCTGCTGCAGCTCGTTGGCGAACTCGACCATGAGGATGCCGTGCTTGCTGATCAGGCCGACCAGGGTCACCAGGCCGATTTGCGTGTAGATGTTCACCGTGGCATAGCCCAGGTACAGCGGGATCAGCGCGCCGCACACCGACATCGGCACGCTGACCAGGATCACCAACGGGTCGCGCAGGCTTTCGAACTGCGCCGCCAGCACCAGGTAGATGACCAGGATGGCGAAGATGAACGTCACCACCAGGGCGCTGCCTTCCTGGACGAACTGGCGGGCATCCGACAGCCAGTCATGGCTGAAGCCGGTGGGCAGGGCATCGGCCTGGGCGGCGAGGAACTGCACCGCGTCGCCGATGCTCACGCCCGGCGCCGGCACCGCCTGCAGGGTGGCCGAGTTGAGCTGGTTGAACTGGGTCAGCTTGTTGGGCTCGATCGACATGTCGAAGCTGACCAGGGTCGACAGCGGCACCTGGGCGCCGTTGGCGGCCTTGACGTACTGGCCGACCAGCATCTCGGCCGACAGGCGCTGGGCCCGTGCCACCTGCGGGATCACGTCGTAGGAGCGGCCGTCGAGGGCGAAGCGGTTGACGTAGTTCTCGCCCACCAGCACCGCCAGGGCGTCGCCGATGGCCTGCATGCTGATGCCCAGGTCGTTGGCCTTGCTGCGGTCGATGTTGATGTTGACCAGCGGGCTGTTGAAGTCCAGGTCGCTGTCGACCACGGCGAACAGGCCGCTGGCCATGGCCGCCTGCTTGATCTTGTCCATGGCGTCGAACACCACGCGGTGGTCCTGGGAGCTCTGGATCACCATCTGCACCGGCAGGCCGCCGGTGGAGCCGGGTAGCGGCGGCAGCTGGAAGGCGAAGATGGCCACGCCCTCGATTTCGCCCACGGCTTTCTGGATCTCGGCCTGCAGCTGGTCGGCGCTGCGCTGGCGCTTTTCCCAGGTGCTCAGGTTGGCGCCGCCGAACGCGGTGCGCGGGCCGTCGTTGCCGTTGACCACCCAGGTGATGTCGGTTTCCGGGAAGGTGGCGAACAGGCGGTCCATGCGGTGCGCGTACATCTGGGTGTAATCGATGTTGGCGTACTGCGGGGCCTTGGCCACCGCCAGCACCTGGGCCTGGTCCTCGACCGGCGCCAGTTCGCGCTGGGCGCCGAGGTAGAGGATCGGCAGGCTGACGAACACCGCCGCGGCAATCGCCAGGGTCAGCCAGCGGTGGTGCAGGGACACGTCAAGCAAACGGCCATAGCCCTTGCCCAGCCAGTGGAAGAAGCGCTCGGCGCCACGCGCCATCGGCCCTTCGCTGGCCTGGCGGTTGAGCAGGAAGGCGCTCATCACCGGCGACAGGGTCAGCGCCACCACGCCGGACACCACCACGGCGCCGGCGAGGGTGAAGGCGAACTCCTTGAACAGCGCGCCGGTCAGCCCGCCCATCAGGCCGATGGGGGCGTACACCGCGGCCAGGGTCAGGGTCATGGCGATCACCGGGCCGGCGATCTCGCGGGCGCCGACCAAGGCTGCCTGCAACGGCGACTTGCCTTCCTCGATATGCCGGTGCACGTTCTCCACCACGACGATGGCGTCGTCCACCACCAGGCCGATGGCCAGGACCATCGACAGCAGGGTCAGCAGGTTGATGCTGAACCCAAAGAGGCTCATGATCGCCGCCGCGCCGATCAGCGACAGTGGGATGGTCACCAGCGGGATCAGCACGCTGCGCAGCGAGCCGAGGAACAGGAAGATCACCACGGCGACGATCACCACGGCCTCGACCAGGGTCTTGACCACCTCGTCGATGGACGCCTGGATGAAACGCGCCACCTCGAACACGATGTTGGCGGTCATGCCCGGCGGCATGGTCTCGCGGATCTGCGGCATCATTTCCTGCACTGAGCCGACGATGGTCAGCGGGTTGCCGGCGGGGGTGGCGTGCAGGCCGATGAACACCGCAGGCTCGCCGTCCATGATGCCGCTGGTGTCGTAGGAGGTGGCGCCGAGCTCGGCGGTGCCGATGTCGCTCAGGCGGATCAGCGTGTCGCCGTCGCGGCGCACCACCATCTGGCGGAACTGGTCGACGCTGGTCAGGTCGGTGTTGATGTTGATGTTGGCCGAGACGTACTGGCCCTTGGTCTGCCCGGGGGCGGCCTGGAAGTTGTTCTGGCGGATGGCCTCGGCCACGTCGCTGGCCGACAGGTTGCGCGCGGCCATGCGCGCCGGGTCCAGCCACAGGCGCATGGCCAGTTTCTGGCCGCCGAGGATCTGCGCCTCGGCCACGCCGTCGATGGCCGCCAGGCGCGGCTGCACCACGCGGGAGATGTAGTCGGTGATCGCCGGCAGGCCGATGTCCTTGCTCGAGAAGCCGACGTAGATCACCGCCGTGCCTTCGCCGGAAGACTTGGCCACCACCGAGTCGTAGGCGCCTTCGGGCAGGCGGTACTTGACCTGGTTGACGGCGGCCATGATCTCGGTGAGGGCCTTGTTGGAGTCGGCATTGAGCTTCAGGCGCACGCTGATGACGCTCTTGCCCTGGGTCGAGGTCGAGCTCAGGTAGTCGACGCCGTCGACCGAGGCCACGGCCTGCGAGATGGGCTGGGTGACGAAGCCCTGCATCAGCTGCGAGCGGGCGCCGGGGTATTCGGTGGTGATGGTGATGGTCGCGCTTTCCAGCTGCGGGTACTGGCGGATCGGCAGGTTCAGCAGCGCCAACAGGCCAAGCATGACGATCATCGCGCAGACCACCAGGGTCAGTACCGGGCGGCGGATGAACAGGTCGGTGAATTTCATGGTGCTACAGGTCCTTTTCAGTGGCACGCAAACCCATTACTGCTGGGCCAGGTCCGGCTTGCGCGGGGTGCTGGCGGCCAGGGTGTCATCGGTGACCCGCACCGGCATGCCGTTGCTCAGGCGGATCTGCCCCGAGACCACCACGCGGTCGCCCGGGGTCAGCGCGTCGAGCACCACCACGCGATCGTCGCGGCGCGCGCCGAGCCTGACGAACACCTGCTCCACGCGCAGGGCGCCGTCCTTCTCGCGCAGCACGTACAGCGAGTTGCCGTAGGCGCTGTAGCTGATCGCCGTCTCCGGCACGCTCAGCACATCGGCGTGGCTCGGCAGCTCGATGCTGACGTTGGCGAACATGCCCGGCTTGAGTTGCTGGCCGGGGTTGTCGAGGGTTGCCTGCACCAGCATGGAGCGGGCGCCCGGGTCGATCTGCGGCTCCAGGGTGGTGACCGCGGCGACAAAGCGCTGCTGCGGCCAGGCGTCGACCTTGAGGGTGATGGCTTGGCCCGCCTGCAGGGCGGCGGCGGACTGCTCGGGCAGCGGGAAGTTGACGTGCAGGCGCGACAGCTCGGTGAGGGTTACCAGGCTGTCGCCGGGGCTGACGTACTGGCCGAGGTTGACCTTGCGGATACCCAGCACGCCGGCGAACGGGGCGCGGATGGTCTTCTGCGCGATCTGCGCCTGGACCTGGGCGATCTCGCCGAGCAGCTGGTCGTAGTTGGCCTGGGCCTGATCCAGCTGGGCCTGGGTGGAGGCCAGCGGCAGCACCTTGCGCGTGCGCTCCAGGGCCAGCTTGGCGTTCTTGGCCTGGGCCTGCAGCTTGGCCAGCTCGCCGCGTTCGGGCGCGTCGTTGAGCTTGACCAGCACCTGGCCTGCGGCCACGGCCTTGCCGGCGGTGAACTCCAGCGCGGTGATACGCCCGCCGACCTCGGGCGAGACATTGACCTGGTGTACCGCCTCCAGGGTGCCGACGGCGCTGAGCACCTGCGGCATCGGGCCCGACTGCACGCGGGCGATTGCCACCGGGGTGGCGTTGGCCTGGGCGGCGGGGGCGTCGTTGGCCACTACCGCCGGGGCGGGCAGCAGGGCCATGGCCAGCAGCGACAGGGAAGTGCCGGCGGCGATCCAGTAACGGTTTTTCATTGGGCGGCTCCTTGTGCCTGGTTCTGGTTGGCACGGACCTGGATGAAGGTCTGGCGCAGTTGCTCGAGGCTCAGCGCGCCGGGGACCAGGTAGCGGCCGTCGATCACCAGGCTGGGCACCGAACTGATGCCCAGGCGCCGGCCCTGGGCCAGTTCTTCCTCGAGCATCTGCGGGGCCTGCTGGTCGAATGCCGTGGCGAAGGCCTGCGGGTCGAAACCGGCTTCGGCGGCCACCGCCAGCACGGTGGCGCGGTCACCGATGTTGCGGGCCTGCACCAGGTGGGCTTCCTGCAGGCGGTCGAACATACGCTCGTGGCCTTCGTTGCCGCCCAGGGCCTTGGCGGTCTGGCAGGCCAGGCCCGCGAGCAGGCCGGTGGGGTACTCGAAGTCCTGCTGACGCATGGCTTCGATGTTGATGCGCTTGACGTCCTCGGCACGCGAGCACGACAGCCAGTGGCTGAGGATGGTCTCTTTGGCCTTGGGCATCGAGCCGAAGCGCTCGACCATCGCCTCGCGGCTGGTCTGCAGGATGAAGCTGCGGTGCTGCACGTCCAGGTTCAGTTCGTCCTGCAACTGCTTCAGGCGCGGGGCGAGGACGAAGCACCAGCCGCAGACGACATCGTGGAAGAATTCGACTTTCAGGGGTGACATGGCAGTGATCCGGTTTCAGGGAGGGATGGCCGCACTATCCACAGCGCCCCGGCAAGAAAAAAGCGACAAAAGTGCCGCAAACCCTCTCATCCCCTTCATCGATGGCCGCCCGGCCCGGCCGCGAGCGGGTAGAATGGCGCTTTTGCCTGACCGTAGCCGACATGAGCCCAGCCATTGCCACCCTCGAGCAGCACCTGCTCGCCGCCCTCGACCCTGCCCCCCAGGAGACTCGCCGCCTGTTCCATGGCCGTGGCCGCTGCTGGCCGGGGCTTGAACAGATCACCGTCGACTGGCTCGACGGCGTGTTGCTGGTGGCGCTGTTCCGCGAGCCGCCCGAGGGCCAGCTGGCCGAGCTTGAAGCAATGCTGATGGCGTTGGCCGAGCGCCCGCAGTGGAGCGGCCAGGCCATCCTGCTGCAGCACCGCTACCTGCCCGACAGCCCTGGGCAGTGGCTGTGGGGCGCGCCGTGCCAGCAGCGCGAGGTGGTCGAGGATGGCCTGAAGTACCTGCTCGACCTGGGCGTGCGACAGAACAACGGCCTGTTCCTCGACATGCGCTACGGCCGGCGCTGGGTGCGCGAGCAGGCGGGCGGCAAGCGCGTGCTCAACCTGTTCGCCTATACCTGTGGTTTCTCGGTGGCCGCGATTGCCGGCGGCGCCGAGCAGGTGGTCAACCTGGACATGGCCAAGTCGGCGCTGTCCCGGGGCCGCGACAATCACCGGCTCAATGGCCATGACGCCTCGCGGGTCGCATACCTGGGGCATGAGCTGTTCAAGTCGTGGGGCAAGGTGCGCAAGTACGGGCCGTACGACCTGATCATCATCGATCCGCCGACCTTCCAGCGCGGCAGCTTCGTGCTGACCCAGGACTACGCCAAGATCCTTCGGCGTTTGCCGGAGTTGTTGACTGAAGGCGGCACGGTATTGGCCTGCGTCAACGATCCGGGGATCGGGCCGCAGTTTCTCATCGAGGGGATGGCCGAGCAGGCGCCGGGGCTGGCGTTCGTCGAGCGGCTGGAGAATCCGCCGGAGTTTCCCGATGCGGATCCGGAGGGTGGGCTGAAGGCGCTGGTGTTTCGCCAGGGGTGATCAGTAGCCCTTACCGGCCTATCGCCGGCAAGCCGGCTCCCACAGGAGATCGCGTTCCCAGTCGGAGCAACTGTCTTGTGTTGTTTGTAGTGGCCTCATCGCTGGCAAGCCAGCTCCCACAGGGATAGCGCAAGGGTTGAGGTTTGCGCGGTCGGTGTGGGAGCCGGCTTGCCGGCGATAGGCCGGTACAGGTCAGTGATCAATGGCTGGTATAGATCTGGTCGAACACGCCACCGTCATTGAAGTGGGTCTTCTGCACGGTGCGCCAGTCACCGAAGGTCTTCTCCACCGACAGGAAGTCGACTTTCGGGAAACGGTCGGTGTACTTGGCCAGCACAGTGGCGTCACGCGGACGCAGGTAGTTGTTCGCGGCGATCTCCTGGGCCTCCGGCGACCACAGGTACTTCAGGTATTCCTCGGCCACGGCCTGGGTACCTTTCTTGGCCACCACCTTGTCGACCACGCTCACCGGCGGCTCGGCTTCGGCCGACACGCTCGGGTAGACCACTTCGAACTGGTCGCGGCCGAACTCGCGGGCGATCATCTCGGCTTCGTTCTCGAAGGTCACCAGCACATCGCCGATCTGGTTGGTCATGAAGGTGGTGGTGGCGGCGCGGCCACCGGTGTCCAGTACCGGGGCCTGCTTGAACAGCTTGCCGACGAAGTCGCGGGCCTTGCTTTCGTCACCGCCCTGCTTGAGCACGTAGCCCCAGGCCGAGAGGTAGGTGTAGCGGCCGTTACCCGATGTCTTCGGGTTGGGCACGATCACCTGCACGCCGTCCTTCAGCAGGTCGGGCCAGTCCTTCAGCGCCTTGGGGTTGCCTTTGCGCACGATGAACACGGTGGCCGAGGTGAACGGCGCGCTGTTGTTCGGCAGGCGCGTTACCCAGTTGTCCGGCACCAGCTTGCCGTTGTCGGCCAGGGCATTGATGTCGGTGGCCATGTTCATGGTGATCACGTCGGCCGGCAGGCCATCGATCACCGCGCGCGCCTGCTTGCTCGAGCCGCCGAAAGACATCTGCAGGTTGACCTTCTCGTTGTGCTCCTTCTCCCAGTGCTTCTGGAACGCCGGGTTGTAGTCCTTGTAGAAGTCGCGCATCACGTCGTACGACACGTTGAGCAGGGTAGGGGCGGCCTGGGCGAGGTTGCCCAGGGCCAGGCCCGCGGCGAGCAGCGAGGCGCTGAAGAGTTTTTTCACTGGGGGCATTCCTTGTTCTGGTTCAAAGGGTTGGCGCTTTGCCAGCGACTATAGCGGGTGGCTTTGCGTGGGATAAAGAACAAAACGGTCTTTGGTTATGTCGTTGTCAGTGCCGGCCTATCGCGGCTGAAGCCGCTCCTACAACTTTGCGCAGGACCTGTAGGAGCGGCTTCAGCCGCGATGGCCTCAGCACCGTCAACCTCAACGCTTGGGAAACAACGCATTGCCACAGCGCGAACAGAACGCCGCGCCATGCTCGTGGTGGTGCTTGGCACAGGTCGGGCAGTCATGCTGCAACTGTTCGCCGCGCATGGCATTGGCCAGTTCGGCGGTGAAGATCCCGGTGGGCACGGCGATGATCGAGTAACCGGTGATCATCACCAGCGAGGACAGCACCTGCCCTAGCGGCGTAGTCGGCACGATATCGCCGAAGCCCACGGTGGTGAGGGTGACGATGGCCCAGTAGATGCCCTTGGGGATGCTGGTGAAGCCATGCTCCGGCCCTTCGATCACGTACATCAATGTGCCGAACACGGTCACCAGGGTCGACACGCTGACCAGGAACACGATGATTTTCTGCTTGCTGCCCTGCAGCGCCGCCAGCAGGTAGTGGGCCTGCTTGAGGTAGGGGCTGAGCTTGAGCACGCGGAAGATCCGCAGCATGCGCACCACGCGGATGATCAGCAGGTACTGGGCGTCGCTGTAGTACAGGGCGATGATCCCCGGCACGATCGCCAGCAGGTCGACCAGCCCGTAGAAGCTGAAGGCATAGCGCAGTGGCTTGGGCGAGCAGTACAGGCGGGTGATGTATTCGGCGAGGAAGATCGCGGTGAAGCCCCACTCGATCCCGGCCAGCAGCCCGGCGTAGTTCTGGTGAACGTCGTCGATGCTGTCGAGGATCACCGTCACCAGGCTGGCGAGGATGATCAGCAGGAGAATCTTGTCGAAGCGTCTGCCAGCCGTGGTGTCGGTCTGGAAGACGATGACGTAGAGCCGCTCGCGCAGGCTCGCAGGGTTGTCCATGGGCTCGTTCCAATAGGTGGATGGGCAGAGCCTAGGGGCTGGGTATCAGCTGTGCAAGCGGGGTGCGTTGCGGCGCTGGTTGACCTGGACCAGGTGGTTGCCCAGGTGCATCAGCCAGCACGCGGTCACAAAAGGCGCGGTCAGCCCGGAAATCGGCAGCAGGTTGAACAGCGGCTGCAGCAGCAGGGCGCAGGCGATGGCGAGCAAGGTCATCCAGGGTTTCTCACCCTGGCGACTGAAGGCCAGGGCCGCCAGGGCGGCGTTGAAGCCATACAGCCCCAGCCACGCGGCCTGCGTTTCTCCAGCCAGCAGCGCGACACCACCGCCGATGGCCGAGCCGATCAACGCCCAAGTGGCGGCATACGGGTTGGCGAAGTACATGCCGATGACGATCAGCAGGCCGGCCATGGGCTTGTCGAGCAAAAAGATCTGCCCCACGCCGCGCAGCAGGGCATACACCGGATCCGCTTCGACATAGCCGTTGGCCGAAGGCTCGGTCAGCAGCAACGCGGCCCAGCCCAGCAGCACGAATGGCGCGGTGTAGGCGATCAGCAGCTTGCCGCCGCGCTTGCGCCATTGGTGGGTGAGCATGCTCGACAGGCCGCCGGCGGCGATGATCAGCGGTGGCAGGATTGCCGACCAGGGCAATACGGCGCTGATCAGGATGCCGATCAGCACGCCGTTGTAGCAGTACAGCCCGGCCTGGCGGTCGGCGCGGTCGTAGCCGCGGCGCTGGGCGGTGAGCAGGCCGGCCAGGGCGCCGAGCAGGGCGCCGCCGACCAGGTTCGGCGCGGTCAGCAGGATGGCCAGCAGGCAGCACAGGCCGCACAGGGGGTTGCGCAGCAGCAGCACCTGGCTGAAGCCGTTGAGCAAGGCCGTGGCCCAGTCGGGGCACGGGTTGACGAAATTCTTGGTGTACATGGGCAGTCGGTAAGGTGAGTGGGGGAGCGGTGGGCCTCTTCGGGCCTCGGTTTTCCGCGATGTCATGGGTTGCTAGCACGTCTCGTGGGAGCGGCGCACCGCCGCTCCCACAGGAGTCGTGCAGGTTGTTACACCAGCGTCTCGATCCGCAGCGTATTAGTCGAACCCGGCTTGCCGAAAGGCACACCGGCGGTGATCAGCAGCGTGTCGCCACGGCTGGCCATGCCTTGGGCCTGGGCGATTTCCAGCGCCGTGGAGACCACCTCGTCGACCTGGCGCAGGCGGTCGTTGACCACCGAGTGCACGCCCCAGGCCACGCTCAGGCGGCGGGCGGTGTTCAGGTTCGGCGTCAGGTTGAGGATCGGCGCCCGTGGCCGCTCGCGGGCGGCGCGCAGGGTGGAGTTCCCCGACTCGCTGTAGTTGACCAGCACCGCCACCGGCAGGATGCCGCTGATGCGGCGGATCGCGCAGCTGATGGCATCGGACACCGTGGCTTCGGCCTTGGGCCGGCCAACGTCGAGCTGGGCCTGGTAGTCCGGGCCGTTCTCTACCTGGCGGATGATCTTGCTCATCATCTGTACGGCCTCCAGCGGGTAGTCGCCCGAGGCGGTCTCGGCCGACAGCATCACCGCGTCGGCGCCTTCGGCCACGGCATTGGCCACGTCGGTGACTTCGGCGCGAGTCGGGGCCGGGGAGAAGCGCATGGATTCGAGCATCTGCGTGGCCACCACCACCGGCTTGCCCAGCTGGCGGCAGGTATTGATGATGCTTTTCTGGATCTGCGGCACGCTCTCGGCCGGCACTTCCACGCCCAGGTCGCCACGGGCGACCATGATCGCGTCGGACAGCTCGGCGATGGCCTGCAACTGCTCGACCGCCGAAGGCTTCTCGATCTTGGCCATCAGGTAGGCGCGGTCGCCGATCAGCTCGCGTGCTTCGAGGATGTCCTGCGGGCGCTGCACGAACGACAGGGCCACCCAGTCCACGCCCAGCTCGAGGCCGAAGGTGAGGTCGCGGCGGTCCTTTTCGGTGAGCGGGGAGAGCTCGAGCACGGCTTGCGGCACGTTGACGCCCTTGCGGTCGGACAGCTCGCCGCCGGCCAGCACTTCGGTGTCGATGGCGTCGCTGTGCTTGGCGGTGACGCGCAGGCGCAGCTTGCCGTCATCGAGCAGCAGGTCCATGCCGGGCTCCAGCGCGGCGATGATCTCCGGGTGTGGCAGGTTCACGCGGCGGCTGTCCCCCGGGGTCTTGTCCAGGTCCAGGCGCAGGGCCTGGCCGCGTTGCAGTTGTACCTTGCCGTCGGCAAAGCGGCCGACGCGCAGCTTCGGCCCCTGCAGGTCCATGAGGATGCCCAGCGGGTAGTTGAGCTGCTGCTCGACTTCGCGGATCCACTGGTAGCGCAGGGCGTGGTCGGCGTGTTCGCCGTGGCTGAAGTTGAGGCGGAAGATGTTCACCCCGGCCTCGACCAGCTGGCGGATGTCGTCGATGCCCTTGATCGCAGGCCCGAGGGTGGCGAGGATTTTTACTTTTTTATCAGGCGTCATGAGGGGTCGGTCTCGAGGATCAGGATGGCGCGGAAGTCGTTGACGTTGGTGCGGGTCGGCTCGGTGACGATCAGCGCGTCGAGCGCGGCGAAGTAGCCATAGCCGTTGTTGTTGTCCAGCTCATCGCTGGCCGACAGGCCCAGGGCCTCGGCGCGGGCGTGGCTGTCCGGGGTCATGAAGGCGCCGGCGTTGTCCTCGGAGCCGTCGATGCCGTCGGTATCGCCGGCCAATGCGTACACCCCCGGCAGGCCCTTGAGGCTTTCGGTAAGGCTGAGCAGGAACTCGGCGTTGCGCCCGCCACGGCCATTGCCGCGCACGGTGACGGTGGTCTCGCCGCCGGAGAGGATCACGCAGGGTGCCTTCAGCGGCTGGCCGTGCAGGACGACCTGGCGGGCGATGCCGGCATGCACCTTGGCCACCTCGCGCGACTCGCCTTCCAGGTCACCGAGGATCAGCGGGCTGAAACCGGCCTGGCGGGCTTTCACCGCGGCGGCCTCGAGCGACTGCTGGGGGCGGGCGATCAGCTGGAAGTGGCTGCGCGCCAGCGTCGGATCGTCGGCCTTGACGGTTTCCGAGGCCGGGTTGTTGAGCCAGTCGATGACGGCCTTGGGCGCTTCGATGTTGTAGCGCTTGAGGATCGCCAGGGCATCGGCCGAGGTGCTCGGGTCGGCCACGGTGGGGCCGGAGGCGATGACTGTGGCCAGGTCGCCCGGTACATCGGAAATCGCGTAGGTGTAGACGGTGGCCGGCCAGCAGGCCTTGGCCAGGCGCCCGCCCTTGATCGCCGAGAGGTGCTTGCGCACGCAGTTCATCTCGCCGATGGTGGCGCCGGACTTCAGCAGGGCCTTGTTGATCTGCTGCTTGTCGGCCAGGGTCAGGCCTTCGGCGGGCAAGGCCAGCAGGGCGGAACCGCCGCCGGAGAGCAGGAAGATGACGCGGTCGTCTTCGCTGAGGTTGCTGACCAGCGCGAGCACGCGCTTGGCCACGGCCAGGCCGGCGGCATCGGGGACCGGGTGGGCGGCTTCGACCACCTCGATCTTCTGGCAGCTGGCGCCGTGGCCGTAGCGGGTCACGACCAGGCCCGAGACCTCGCCTTGCCAGCTTTTCTCGACCACTTCAGCCATGGCGGCGGCGGCCTTGCCGGCGCCGATGACGATGACCCGGCCGCTACGGTCGGCGGGCAGGTGGGGTTCGAGGACCTGACGGGGGTGGGCGGCGGCGATGGCTGTGTCGAACAGCTCGCGCAGGAATTTTTGTGGATCGACCGACATGGCAGGCTCCCAGATTCTTGTTGTTCTGCAAAATCGAAAACGCCCCTGGAACTGCCTCCGTGCAGGCCGAACCAGGGGCGGGTGTTGCTCGGGGTCACCCTTCGACCTGTGGTTGCAGGAGAACGGTGTTGGATTCATCGCCGGCAAGCCGGCTCCCACAGGTACAGCGCTGGATCATAGGACGGTGCGGTCCCTGTGGGAGCCGGCTTGCCGGCGAAAGGGCTGCGCAGCAGCCCCCGGATTCAAATCACTTGTCGTCGCGGATCGAGAAGTTGGCCATGTGCTCCAGGCCCTTGATCAGCGCCGAGTGGTCCCAGTTGCCGCCGCCCAGGGCCTGGCAGGTGTTGAACACTTGCTGGGCATTGGAGGTGTTGGGCAGGTTGATGCCCAGCTCCTTGGCGCCTTGCAGGGCCAGGTTGAGGTCCTTCTGGTGCAGGTTGATGCGGAAGCCTGGGTCGAAGGTGCCTTTGATCATGCGCTCGGCGTGCACTTCGAGGATCTTCGACGATGCGAAGCCGCCCATCAGCGCCTCGCGCACCTTGGCCGGGTCGGCGCCGTTCTTGGCGGCGAACAGCAGGGCTTCGGCAACGGCCTGGATGTTCAGGGCGACGATGATCTGGTTGGCCACCTTGGCGGTCTGGCCATCGCCGTTGCCGCCGACGCGGGTGATGTTCTTGCCCATGGCTTCGAACAGCGGCAGGGCGCGCTCGAAGGCTTTCGGGCAACCGCCGACCATGATGCTCAGGGTCGCGGCCTTGGCGCCGACTTCGCCGCCGGACACCGGGGCGTCCAGGTAGGCGGCGCCGGTGGCCTTGATCTTCTCGGCGAAGGCTTTGGTGGCGGTAGGCGAGATCGAGCTCATGTCGATCACCACCTTGTTCGGGCCCACGCCTTCGGCGACGCCGTTTTCACCGAACAGCACGCTTTCGACCTGTGGGGTGTCGGGCACCATGACGATGATGAATTCAGCTTCCTGGGCCACTTCCTTCGGGTTGGCCAGGGCCACGCCGCCAGCGGCGATCAGGTTGGCCGGAGCTGCGTCGTGGTGGGTCGAAACGAAGATGCTGTGACCTGCTTTTTGCAGGTTCTGGGCCATGGGGTTGCCCATGATGCCGGTGCCGATGAAACCGATTTTAGCCATGAGAGATTACCTCGTTGTAATTGTTGAATCTCGATGGAGCAGGCGGTGCGAACCTTGTGGGAGCTGGCTTGCCAGCGATTGCGATCGATATGCAAACGATGTTGGCCGTGTTGACGCTATCGCTGGCAAGCCAGCTCCCACAGGGGCCAATCAGGGCAGCCCCTTCGAGCGAATCCTTAGATAGCGTTGTGAGTTTTGAGCCAGCCCAGGCCGGCTTCGGTGGTGGTCTTGGGCTTGTACTCCGCGCCCACCCAGCCCTGGTAGCCGATGCGGTCCAGGTGCTCGAACAGGAAGCGGTAGTTGATCTCGCCGGTGCCCGGCTCGTGGCGGCCCGGGTTGTCGGCCAGCTGCACGTGGTTGATCAGCTTGAGGTTGGTTTCCAGGGTGCGCGCCAGGTCACCTTCCATGATCTGCATGTGGTAGATGTCGTACTGCAGGAACAGGTTGTCGCTGCCCACCTCGGCCTGGATTTCCAGGGCCTGTTTCGTGGTATTCAGGTAGAAGCCCGGGATGTCGCGGGTGTTGATCATTTCCATGACCAGGCGGATGCCGGCGGCCTTGAGCTTGTCGGCGGCGTAGCGCAGGTTTTCCACGAAGGTCTTGCGCACGGTGGCGCAGTCCGGGCCTTGCGGGCGGATGCCGGCCAGGGCATTGACCTGGGTGTTGCCCAGCACCTTGGCGTACTCGATGGCCTTGTCGACACCGGCGCGGAACTCTTCGACGCGGTCGGGGTGGCAGGTGATGCCACGCTCACCTTTCGACCAGTCGCCCGCGGGCAGGTTGAACAGCACCTGGGTCAGGCCATGGGCGTCGAGCTGCTGCTTGATCTCGGCGGCGCTGAAATCGTACGGGAAGAGGTATTCGACGCCGCTGAAACCAGCGTCGGCGGCGGCCTTGAAGCGAGCCAGGAAGTCCTGTTCGGTGAACAGCATGGACAGGTTGGCGGCGAAGCGAGGCATAAGTCGTCTCCTTGCGTTGATTGCCCCCGCGCGCGGCGCGGGGGCGTCAGGCGATCAGTCCAGCAGCGAGATGGCGGTCGGCGCGTCGTTGCCGACCAGGGCGAGGTCTTCGAACTCGTTGACCGCGTTGATCTCGGTGCCCATGGAAATGTTGGTCACACGCTCGAGAATCACTTCGACCACCACCGGCACGCGGAACTCTTCGGCCATCTTCTGCGCCTTGAGCAGGGCAGGGGCGATCTCGGCCGGTTGGAACACGCGGATGGCCTTGCAGCCCAGGCCCTCGACCACGGCGACGTGGTCGACACCGTAGGTGGCGGCGTCGGTGGAATTGATGTTCTCGAACGCCAGTTGTACACAGTAATCCATGTCGAAACCACGCTGCGCCTGGCGGATCAGGCCGAGGTAGGCGTTGTTCACCAGCACGTGGACGTACGGCAGGTTGAACTGCGCGCCCACCGCCAGCTCTTCGATCATGAACTGGAAGTCGTAGTCACCGGACAGCGCGACCACCTTGCGTTTCGGGTTGGCCTTGACGACACCCAGCGCGGCAGGGATGGTCCAGCCCAGCGGGCCGGCCTGGCCGCAGTTGATCCAGTGGCGTGGCTTGTACACGTGCAGGAACTGCGCGCCGGCGATCTGCGACAGGCCGATGGTGCTGACGTAGGTGGTGTCCTTGCCGAACACTTCGTTCATTTCCTGGTACACGCGCTGCGGCTTGACCGGGACGTTGTCGAAGTTGGTCTTGCGCTGCAGGGTAGCCTTGCGTTCCTGGCAGTCTTCCAGCCAGGCCTTGCGGCACTTGAGCTTGCCGGTGGCTTTCCATTCGCGGGCCACTTCGAGGAACACGTCCAGGGCCTTGCCGGCGTCCGAGACGATACCCAAATCTGGAGTGAACACTCGGCCGATCTGGGTCGGTTCGATGTCCACGTGCACGAACTTGCGGCCTTCGGTGTAGACGTCGACGGAGCCGGTATGGCGGTTGGCCCAGCGGTTGCCGATGCCGAACACCAGGTCGGACTTGAGCATCGTCGCGTTGCCGTAGCGGTGCGAGGTCTGCAGGCCGACCATGCCGACCATCAATTCGTGATCGTCCGGGATGGTGCCCCAGCCCATCAGGGTTGGCACTACCGGGACGCCGGTCAGCTCGGCGAACTCGACCAGCTTGTCGCTGGCGTCGGCGTTGATGATGCCGCCGCCAGCTACCAGCAGCGGGCGCTCGGCGTCATTGAGCAGGGCCAGGGCTTTTTCAGCCTGGACGCGGGTGGCGGCTGGCTTGCTGATCGCCAGTGGCTCGTAGGCATCGATGTCGAACTCGATCTCGGCCATCTGCACGTCGAACGGCAGGTCGATCAGCACGGGGCCTGGGCGGCCGGTGCGCATTTCGTAGAAGGCCTTCTGGAATGCGTAAGGCACCTGGCCCGGCTCCAGCACGGTGGTCGCCCACTTGGTCACCGGCTTGACGATGCTGGTGATGTCGACGGCCTGGAAGTCTTCCTTGTGCAGGCGGGCACGCGGGGCTTGGCCGGTGATGCAGAGGATCGGGATGGAGTCGGCCGAGGCGCTGTACAGGCCGGTGACCATGTCGGTGCCGGCGGGGCCGGAGGTGCCGATGCACACGCCGATGTTGCCCGGGTTGGCGCGGGTGTAGCCCTCGGCCATGTGCGAGGCGCCTTCGACGTGGCGAGCGAGGACGTGATCGATGCCACCGACTTTCTTCAGGGCCGAGTACAGCGGGTTGATCGCGGCGCCGGGAATGCCGAACGCGGTATCTACACCTTCACGGCGCATGACCAGAACGGCTGCATCGATTGCTCTCATTTTGCTCATGGTTTGTGCCTCATCGATTTTGTAATTGTATACAACTTGCGTTGCGTAAGAGTGTATTCATGGTCGGCGCAAAAGGTCAATCCATTTTCGTCGGCGGGTTTGACTTGCTGGTCATGGCGAAAAAGGGCGGCATTTCGTCGCAGTTAGAGACATTAGATCAGAAAATTGTATACAAACAGTGTCTTTGTTGTGTTCTATCGTGTCTATTGGTTTTCAACTGCCCTCAGGGCTTCTCACAACAAGAAGAGGACCTTTTCATGAACGCATTGACCCTCAAACAGGCCGTGGGCGTGGTAAATGCCGCGTTGGCCGCAGGCCGCAAGATCAACGCTGCGCCCTTGACCGTGGCGGTGCTCGACGCCGGCGGGCATCTGCTGGCGTTGCAGCGCGAGGACGGCGCCAGCCTGCTGCGCCCCGAGGTGGCCATTGGCAAGGCCTGGGGTGCGGTGGCGTTGGGCAAGGGTTCGCGCCTGCTGGCGCTGGACTCGCAGCAGCGCCCAGCCTTCTACGCGGCTTTGAACGGGCTCGGCGAGCGACCGGTGGTGCCGGTGCCAGGGGGCGTGCTGATCCGTGACCAGGAGGGCAGGGTGCTGGGGGCGGTGGGGATCAGCGGGGATACGTCGGATATCGACGAGCAGTGCGCAATCAATGCAATTGAGGAAGTCGGGCTGACGGCGGATGCCGGGGTGGCGGCTTAAGGTTCAGTTTCTCTGGGGCCGCTGTGCGGCCCATCGCCGCGGTTCGTCGCCACGACAAGCCGGCTCCCACAGGAATTGTGCAGGGCCTGTGGGAGCCGGCTTGCCGGCGATAAGGGCTGCGCAGCAGCCCCATTGGCCCTGTCAGGCTGCCTCGGGCTCGCAGCCCTTCAGCACCAGGCGGATGATGGTCTCGGCCGCCGCGTCATAGTCGCTGTCGGCCAGCTTGGCCTTGCCGGTCACCACGGCGATCTGCCAGTCGAAATCCGCATAGGTTTGCGTCGCCGCCCAGATGCTGAACATCAGGTGGTGCGGGTCGACGTGGGCGATCTGGCCGCGCTCGATCCAGCGCTGGATGCACTCGATGTTGTGCCGGGCCTGCTCGTTGAGCTGCTCCACCTGGCGCGGCGACAGGTGCGGCGCGCCATGCATGATCTCGCTGGCGAACACCTTGGAGGCGTGGGGCAGGTCGCGGGAGATGCGGATCTTCGAGCGGATGTACGCGCTGAGCACTTCTTTCGGATCGCCGTCGGCGTTGAACGGCGTCGAGGCCTGCATGATCGGCGCGATGATGCTCTCGAGCACCTCGCGGTAGAGGTTTTCCTTCGACTTGAAGTAGTAGTACACGTTCGGCTTGGGCAGGCCGGCCTTGGCCGCGATATCGCTGGTCTTGGTGGCGGCGAAGCCCTTGTCGGCGAATTCTTCACTGGCTGCGCGCAGGATCAGTTCCTTGTTGCGCTCGCGAATGGTGCTCATTGTCGGGAATCTTCCTCGGGTCTGGCCCCTCCAAGAGGGGTCCGGCATGGTAGCACCCGCTCGGACGGGCGCTCAAGGCAGCGTCTTTGGGCTAGAATCCCGGCCATTCGAACCTACTGGAAACATTTTGACATGGCAGGAAGCAGCTTACTGGTACTGATCGACGATATCGCCACGGTACTCGACGATGTCTCGTTGATGACCAAGGTCGCGGCGAAGAAGACCGCCGGGGTACTGGGCGACGACCTGGCGCTCAACGCCCAGCAGGTCACCGGCGTGCGCGCCGAACGCGAGATCCCGGTGGTGTGGGCGGTGGCCAAGGGCTCGCTGGTGAACAAGGCGATTCTGGTGCCGGCGGCGTTGCTGATCAGCGCGTTCATTCCCTGGGCGGTGATTCCGCTGCTGATGGTTGGTGGCGCCTACCTGTGCTTCGAGGGCTTCGAGAAGCTGGCGCACAAGTTCCTGCACAGCAAGGCCGAGGACGACGCGCAGCACGAGGCGCGCAAGGCGGCCGTGGCGGACGAGCAGGTCGACCTGGTGGCCTTTGAAAAGAGCAAGATCAAGGGCGCGGTGCGCACCGACTTCATCCTCTCCGCCGAGATCATCGCCATCACCCTGGGCACCGTGGCCGATGCGCCGCTGAGCCAGCAGATCATCGTGCTGTCGGGGATCGCCATCGTCATGACCCTGGGGGTGTATGGCCTGGTGGCAGGCATCGTCAAGCTCGACGACCTGGGGCTGTGGATGACCAAGAAAGCCTCGGCGCTGAGCCAGGCGGTGGGCAACGGCATCCTGCGCGCCGCGCCGTACATGATGAAGAGCCTGTCGGTGATCGGCACCGCGGCGATGTTCCTGGTCGGTGGCGGGATCCTGGTGCATGGCATCGCGCCGCTGCATCACGCCATCGAGGCGTTCGCCGACGGGCGCGGCGGGGCGTTGACCGGGGCGCTGCTCAATGGTGTGGCGGGGGTGATTGCGGGGGCTGTGGTGCTGGCGGTGGTGAGCGTCGTCGGCAAGCTGTGGCAGGCGCTGCGCCCTGCTCACTGAGTAGCGCAGGGACGTGGGGGCGGGGCAAGCCCGCTCCCACGTCAGACAGAGCCTGAGCGCTGTGTGATCAGAAGTGCACTTTCACCAGGAAGCTCATGGTGTTCTGATCGGTAGTGAAGGCATCGCTGTCCTTGATGCCGTACTTGTTCTTCCAGTAGTCGTACTCGATACCCACGTACAACTGCTTCTCGCCCAGGTGCAGCGCTTTGCCCAGGTCGTACTTGACCTGCGGGTTGAAGTGCAGGTTCGCCTGGTAGGTGCCGCGACGGTTCTCGTCGTTGTCCACCACCCAGTCCATGAAGCCGTCGATGAGAATGTCGGACGAACCCACAGGGATGGTGTAGGACCACACCGGGGTGATCTGCCAGACGTTGTCGCCTGGGCGGCTGCCGTCGGTGGTGCGCTGGTAGAAGTTCAGCTGGAAGTAGTCGAAGCCTGGGATCGCCAGGTCGAAGCCGGGGCCGATCAGGTAGGACTCGGTGTCACCCTCGCCGAACTCGTAGGTCATGGCCAGCAGCACGTCCTTGACCGGGCCGAACTCGAGCTTCTGGTCGAAGATCTTGCCGAACGACAGGCGTGGGCTGAACTCGCCGTAGTAGGTGTTCGGGCCGTTACTGGCGTCCTTCTTGCCCTGGTAGAAGATCTTGTCGAAGAAGAAGAAGTTGTCGCCGTACTTCCACGCATCGGCGTGCTCGAAGGTGACCGTCTGCTGGGTCTCGGGGTTGACCTTGAAGTTCTTGCCCCACAGGTAGGTCAGGCTGTTGTTCTGCCATTGCAGCAGGTCACCGGCTTGGCTGGCGCCGCAGGCCAGCAGGCCGCCGGCGAGGATCAGGCTATTGATGGTACGCATTGCGTGTGTCGCTCCCTTGAGTTGGATCTGTTGTCAGCGCTCGGGCGCTGTTCTTGTCTTTTGGGTCAGCTTTTTTCAATTGGCCACAGCTGTTTGGCAAGAGCTGCGCCAACTTTTCCACGTTGGGCACAACCATCCTGCTCGACGTCTTTCTGAACGGATGAAATAGGTATTTCACGCTGGCAACACGTTGGCCAACCGCCCGGAAACATTGACTGGGCGGTCAGCAAACGCGGGCGGGATCCTTCCCGCCCCGATCGAGGGGGCGCGCAGATTACTCACTTGCGCGCCGGGCCTCAAGTGCTCCGTCCTGGAGCACGGTGTCACATCATCGGGCATGCGCCCGTTCGGTCAGAAATGCACCTTCACCAGGGCGCTGGCGACGCTCTGGTTGCTGTCCACGTTGCCGCGGCTGTCAATGCCGTACTTGTCCTTCCAGTAGCTGTATTCGAAGCCGACGTAGAGCTGCTTGGCGCCCAGGTTAAGGGCCTTGCCCAGGTCGTATTTGACCTGTGGGTTGAACTGCAGGTTGGCGTGGTAGGTGCCACGGCGGGTCTGGTCGTTGTCGACCACCCAGTCGATGTAGCCGTCGATCAGGATGTCGGACTTGCCCACCGGGATGGTGTAGGACCAGGCCGGGGTGATCTGCCAGACGTTGTCGCCGGGGCGGCTGCCCTCGGTGTTGCGCAGGTAGAAGTTCAGGGTGAAGTAGTTGAAGCCGGGCACGTTCAGGTCGAAGCCGGGGCCGATCAGGTAGGCCTCGTTGTCGCCCTCGCCACGCTCGTAGGTCATGGCCAGCAGCACGTCCTTGACCGGGCCGAAGGCCAGGTTGCGCTCGAAGATCTTGCCGAACGACAGGCGCGGGCTGAACTCACCGTAGTAGGTGGTCACGCCTTTGCCGGGGTCGGCCTTGCCGTTGTAGAAGATCTTGTCGACGAACAGGAAGGTGTCGCCGTACTTCCACTTGTTGGCGTGCTCGAAGGTGATGGTCTGCTGGATGTCGGGGTTGACCTTGAAGTCCTTGCCGTAGAGGTAGGACAGGCTTTCGCCGTGCCACTGCAGCCATTCGCCGGCATGGGCGGGGAGGGTGGCCAGCAGGCTGCTGCCCAGCAGGACGGAGGTGGTGATGCGCTTCATGTTGTGATTCCCGGACTTATTGTTTTTGTAAGGGCTTTTTCGGCGCGCAGGCGCCCCGGACGGCCCATTCCGGCGGGCCGACGGTACTGCGTTACCACAGGGTTGAAGCGGGGCGGCCAGGACGGCGCCGCCCCTGGTCACTCAATGCTGGTGACAGGCATCGTTGTGCGCGGCGCGGTCGGCGCCGCCGAGGATGTTGAACAGCAGGTTCAGCACCAGGGCGCTGAGGGTGGCCATGGCGATGCCACTGTGGGTGATCGGTTCCATCCACTGCGGCATCTGCGCGAAGAACTCCGGGCGCACCACCGGGATCAGGCCAAAGCCGACGCTGACGGCGACCAGCAACTGGTTGCGTCGGTCGGAGATGTCCGCTTCCTGGAGGATCTTGATCCCGGTGGCGGTGACCATGCCGAACATGGCGATGGACGCGCCGCCCAGTACCGCGGGCGGGATCGAGGCGATCAGGAAGGCCGCCTTGGGCAGCAGGCTGAGCAGGATCAGCAACGCGCCGGCCATCACCGTGACGTAGCGGCAGCGCACCCCGGTCATCTGCACCAGGCCGATGTTCTGGGCGAACGAGGAGTGGGTGAAGGTGTTGAAGAAGCCGGCGATGAACGACGCGCCGGCATCGCACAGCAGGCCGCGCCGCAGCATGCCTGGCGTTACTTCACGGTCGGTCACCTTGCCCAGGGCAAGGAACATGCCCGTCGACTCGACGAAGATGATCACCACCACCAGGCACATCGACAGGATCGGCGCCAGGCTGAAGGTCGGCATGCCGAAGTGCAGCGGCGTAACCACCTGCAGCCACGGTGCCTCGCTCAGGCCCGACAGGTCGACCATGCCGATGGAACCGGCGAGCACGTAACCCAGGCCCATGCCCACCAGTACCGACACGTTGACCCAGAAGCCGCGCATGAAGCGGTTGATCAGCAGGATCACCGCCAGCACCAGGCCGGCGACCATCAGGTAGATCGGCGCGCCGAAGGCTTCGGCGTCATGGCCGCCACCGGCCCAGTTGACCGCTACCGGGAACAGCGACAAGCCGATGGAGGTGATGACCGTGCCGGTCACCAGCGGCGGGAAGAAGCGCACGACCTTGGACATGAACGGCGCGATCAGCATGCCGAAGAATCCGGCGGCGATGGTCGCGCCGAAGATCCCCTGCAGGCCGACGCCCGGCATGCCGGCCATGGCCACCATGCTGCCGACGGCGGCGAAGCTGGCGCCCATCATGACCGGCATGCGAATGCCGACCGGGCCGATACCGAAGGATTGGATGATCGTGGCAACGCCGGCGACCAGCAGGTCGGCGTTGATCAGGAAGGCGACTTCTTCGCGGGACAGGCCCGCCGCCTGGCCAATGATCAGCGGCACCGCGATGGCGCCGCCGTACATCAGCAGAACGTGTTGCAGACCCACCAGGATCAGCTGGAACAAAGGCAGGGGCTGTCGTGGCGGCGCAACAGGGATGTACGCCTTGGGTGACTCGGACATGCAGCACCTCGAGTTTTGTTTTTATTCTCGGATCCAAGCGGGCGGCTTCACGTGGCAGGCTCCGGTAAAGGAGGCCGGGGTTCCCGCGTGAAGCCGAACGCTCGATGCTTGCTTGTTACGTAGAGCTTGTAGCGAGGCCGGGAGTACCGGCCTCATTGCGGGGCAAGCCCGCTCCCACGCAGTCGTGGGGTGTCTCAGTTGACCTGCGCGCCTTTGGCGATCCAGTCGCCGACCAGCTTGCGCTCCTCGACGGTCATCTGGGTGATGTTGCCCAGCGGCATGATCTGGCTGGCGACGGCCTGCGCCTGGATGCGCGCGGCCTGGGCCTGGATCTGCTGCGGGGTGTCGAACATCACGCCGGCTGGGGCTGCGCTGAACAGCGGGCTGGTCGGCTTGGCCGAATGGCACACGGTGCAGCGTTCCTGGATGACGGTGTGGATCTTGTCGAAGGTTTCACCGCCAGCCTGGGTGGTGGCCTGGGCAGGTGCCTCGGCGGGGGCCGCAGGTTTGGCGGCTTCCTCGGCGCGCAGCTCGGCGGCGGTCTTGCCACCTACGGCAGTGGCCGGCAGCGGCTGGTACTCGACCTTGGCGGCGGCTTGCTCAGGGGCGGTCGGCAGCGGCTTGGGGCCGGTCACGTAGGCCAGGCAGATCATCGCCAGGGCACCGACTGGCAGGGTCCAGGCGTACTTGTTGCTGTCGTGGCGGGTGTTGAAATAGTGACGGATCAATACCGCGGCCACCGCGATCCCGGCCAGGATCAGCCAGTTGTACTGGCTGCCGTAGGTGCTCGGGAAGTGGTTGCTGATCATGATGAACAGCACCGGCAGGGTGAAGTAGTTGTTGTGGCGCGAGCGCAGCAGGCCCTTGGCCGGCAGCACCGGGTCGGGGGTCTGGTTGTTCTCGATGGCCGCCACCAGCTGGCGCTGCGCCGGCATGATGATACGGAACACGTTGCCGACCATGATGGTGCCGATGATCGCGCCGGTGTGCAGGTACGCGCCGCGGCCGCTGAACACCAGGCTGAAGCCCCAGCAGGCGGCGATGATCAGCACGAACAGCACGGCGCCGAGCAGGGCCGGCTTCTTGCCCAGGGGCGAGTCGCAGAGGAAGTCGTAGATGAACCAGCCGGCGATCAGCGAGCCAATACCAATGGCCACGCCTTCGGCACCGCTGAGGGTGCTGCCGGGTGCCAGCAGGTACAGGGTCGGGTTCCAGTAGAACACCACGCACAGCAGGGCGATCCCGGACATCCAGGTGAAGTAGGCTTCCCATTTGAACCAGTGCAGGTTCTCGGGCATCTTCGGCGGGGCCAGCTTGTATTTTTCCAGGTGGTAGATACCACCACCGTGGATGGCCCAGAGGTCACCCGACAACCCATCGCGCGGGTTGCTTCGGTTCAGGTGGTTCTCCAGCCAGACGAAGTAGAACGATGCACCGATCCAGGCCACGCCGGTGATCATGTGAACCCAGCGAATGCTCAGGTTCAGCCATTCGTGAAGGTGTGCTTCCACAGTAT
This sequence comes from Pseudomonas sp. TE6288, assembly GCF_054062095.1. NCBI lineage: Bacteria > Pseudomonadati > Pseudomonadota > Gammaproteobacteria > Pseudomonadales > Pseudomonadaceae > Pseudomonas > Pseudomonas sp. TE6288. The sequence goes on along the minus strand of NZ_JBSSEW010000009.1, from coordinate 132,799 downwards.
ATACCTCTCGCCAGTCACCGTTCAGGGACTGCACGAAACACTTCTGCGCGGCGATCATGCAGCGTTGAAAACAGGCTCGGAATGCTCATTTGCAATGAGCAAACTCCGCTTCCTCGCCTGTTTTCGCCTTGCCTGATCGCCGCTCGAAGCATTTCGTACAGCCCCTCGGATGACCGACCCTTTCTTATTGGTGGGGATTGAGGATCAACATCTGTTCCTCGGGGAAGTAATGCTCATCGCAGTTGTTGCCGGAACCACTGCGATCAACCACCAGGAAGTCATCCCGCTTTTCGATCGTCAGCACCGGGTGGTGCCAGACGCCGCGATGGTAATTGATGCCCTGCCTGCCATTGCTGCGGAAGGCGCGGACCAAGCCTGATACAGGTGCATCGCCAAGTGGCGCGACCACGATCAGAAAGGGGTTGCCGAGCAGCGGGATGAAAGCCTGGCTGCCCAGCGGATGGCGTTCCAGCATGCGCACGGTCAGCGGCATCTCCAGCGCGTCGGCGCGGAAGATGCTGATGATCGCCTTGTCTTCAGGCTCGGCGGTCTCGACCGTGGCGAGCTTGTGGAAGCGCATGGTCGAGCCGTTGTTGATCATGAAGTGGTCGCTGCCGTCGGTTTCGATCACGTCACCGAAGGGGGCGAAGGCTTCTTTGGTCAGGGGCTCGATCATCAGGGTGCGCATGCGGTTATCTCTTCTATTCGTTGTTGGGTGGGTTGGCTTGCCGGCCAGGCCCTGGGTGCGGACGCGTCACGCACTCGGGCCAGGACGGGGTTCAACCCTCAAAGCTGAAGCAGGCGGAACAGGCCAATCAGGTTGATCTGGGCCAGGGCTTCCTTGAACTCGGCATCGGTGTCGTTGTGGATGCGTTTTTCGAAGGAGGCGAGGATCTGGTGCCGGTTGCTGCCCTTGACCGCCATGATGAACGGGAACTGGAACTTGGCCTTGTAGGCGTCGTTGAGTTCGGTGAAGCGGGCGAACTCTTCAGCGGTGCACTGGTGAATGCCGGCGCCGGCCTGCTCGTTGGTGCTCGATTCGGTCAGCTCGCCCTGGATGGCGGCCTTGCCGGCCAGGTCCGGGTGAGCGTTGATCAGTGCCAGTTGCTCGGCATGGCTGGCGCTGAGGAGGATGTCGCTCATGCGTTGATGCAGCGCCTCGATCTCGTCCAGCTCGGCCAGTTGCCCCAGGTCGTAGGCTTTCTCGGCGACCCACGGCGAGTGCTCGTAGATGTCGGCGAAGGCCGCGACGAAGGCGGCGCGGTCGAGGGTGGAGGGCTTGAGGGTCTTGAAGGCGGTCATCAGGCGTTCTCTTTCTTGTACGGGTGGGTGGCGTGCCAGTGGCGGGCGATGTCCACGCGACGGGCGAACCAGACCTGCTCGTGGCTCTTGGCGTAGTCGACGAAGCGCTTGAGCGCGGCCAGGCGCGCCGGGCGGCCGACCAGGCGGCAGTGCAGGCCGATGGAGAGCATCTTTGGCGCCTCGGCGCCTTCCTCGTAGAGCACGTCGAAAGCGTCCTTGAGGTACTGGAAGAACTGCTCGCCGCAGTTGAAGCCCTGTACCTGGGTGAAGCGCATGTCGTTGGTGTCGAGGGTGTAGGGGATCACCAGGTGCGGCTTGCCGGTCGGGTTGCTCGGCTCCCAGTAGGGCAGGTCGTCGTCATAGGTGTCGCTGTCGTAGAGGAAGCCGCCTTCCTCCATGACCAGGCGCCGGGTGTTCGGGCCGGTGCGGCCGGTATACCAGCCCAGTGGGCGTTCGCCGGTGAGTTCGGTGAGGATGCGGATGGCTTCGAGCATGTGCTCGCGCTCTTGCGCTTCATCCATGTACTGGTAGTCGATCCAGCGGTAGCCGTGGCTGCAGATCTCGTGGCCGGCCTCGACCATGGCGCGGATCACGTCGGGGTGGCGCTGGGCGGCCATGGCCACGGCGAAGATGGTCAGCGGCACGCCGCTGTCCTTGAACAGCTTGAGCAGGCGCCATACGCCGGCGCGGCTGCCGTATTCGTAGAGCGACTCCATGCTCATGTTGCGCGCGCCCTGCAGCGGCTGGGCGGCGACCATTTCGGAGAGGAACGCTTCGGACTCTTTGTCGCCGTGCAGGATGTTGCGCTCGCCACCTTCTTCGTAGTTGAGCACGAAGGACAGTGCAATGCGGGCATTGCCCGGCCATTGCGGATGAGGTGGGTTGTTGGCGTAACCGATCAGGTCGCGAGGGTAGTCAGCGCTCACTGCAGTCTTCCTTCTTGTACGTATGTGCGAGTGGTGGGCGGGCCGCGTCGGGATGTCGCACCACCGGATGGGCTGATTGTATACAACTTCTTAAATACTTTGTAAGCCTGTTTTTCCGCATTTCTTCCCATTTGTCGCCTGAGAATGGCTTGCAAGAAACCTGCCTGATTGGTCAGCTAATGCCGCGAGGGTCGGCATCGGGCGTGTCTTTGCGACTGATGGAGTGTTCGAGGAGCCTTGACCTTGGATGCAGAAAAAATTGTGTACAATCTATCGCTAAACTGTCTTAATGGCTGCATTCCCGCACGGTGCCAGCCTGTTGCCGTGTATTTTTTGCCCACGTAGACGACAAGAGGCGACAAGCAAATGGGACGTTTGACCACACACGTACTGGACGCCGCGCATGGCTGCCCGGGCAGCTCGATCAAGGTCGAGCTGTACCGCGTCGAAGGCCAGCAACTGGAACTGGTGAACACCGCCCTGACCAACAGCGATGGCCGCGTTGACGCGCCGCTGCTGCAGGGTGACGACTACCGCACCGGCGTCTATCAATTGCAGTTCAGCGCCGGTGACTACTACCGCGCCAAGGGTGTGAAGCTGCCGGACACCGCGTTCCTCGACGTGGTCGTGCTGCGCTTCGGCATCGACGAGCAGCAGGAGCACTACCATGTGCCGCTGCTGATCTCGCCGTACAGCTATTCGACCTATCGTGGAAGCTAGTTGGTCGCTAGAAGAATCTTCGTAGGTCCTTGGCCCGCTCTCACACTGGCGGGCTTTTTTTCGTCTGCTGAATATGCTCTTTCAGGTGGGGGCTCGGCGTGCCACTGACATTTTTGTCAGTGGTCTGTGTGTCGGTCGTTTGAGACCATCGGGCTTTCAGTCAGCTGAGCATCCGGCCTGATGAGCACTCAATATGCATACACGCCCTATGGCTACCATAGGCGCGGTCAAGTTTCCCTCGGGTTCACTGGCGAGTTGGTGGAAAGGGCAACTGGTCATTACCTTTTGGGTAATGGTTACAGAGCGTACAATCCGGTTTTGATGACTTTCAATAGCCCGGACAGTATGAGTCCGTTCGCCAAAGGTGATTTGAACGCATACAGCTACTGTCAGGGAGATCCGCTGAACAACAAAGACCCAAGTGGTCATGTTAAATCATCTGTGATGTTACTTGGTAAGGCGGCGAGGCGTATAGTACTTGGGTTTCACGCGACAGATGGATTTAATGTACCAGGGTTGGTGCAAGGTGTTTCCCGAGGCCATTCAAGGCCAGGTAGGCAAGCTCAAGGGGAGGCTTTCTATCTCGGGCCAGACTCAGCATATGTAGAGCCCTACCGTAAAGCCGCTATAGAGGGTGTTACCTTAGTGGTACTTCTTAAAGCCGGTGTCAGTTTAGTGCCAGACATAGGCTACAAGAAGGATGCGTTTGATGTGACCGCGATCCTGCCAGCGGCTTATGATGTCATTGAAGTTGTAAAAGAGGCTCCGCCTGACGCAAAGCCAGCCAACCTTCCGCGGACGGGCATTTTCGCGAGGAAAAAAACTATATCACCAGGATCAACAAGTAAGGGCGCCGAAGCGCCCTCTGTTAAGGCTGTGAAGATCAGAGGAACACAAACTTCGCAATGAAGATGGCGCACAGCACCCACAGGCTGGCCGAGATCTCCTTGAATTTCCCGGTGCCCGCCTTGAGCGCCACGTAGCTGATGAAGCCAAGGGCAATGCCGTCTGCCACCGAGAAGGTCAGTGGCATCATGATCACCGTGACGATCGCCGGAATGCTGTCGGTGGCTTCATCCCACTCGATATGCGCCATGCTGCCCATCATCAGCATCGCCACGTAGATCAGCGCGCCAGCGGTGGCATAGGCCGGAATCATTCCGGCCAGCGGGGCGAAGAACATTGCGGCAATGAACAGCACGCCAACCACCACGGCGGTCAAACCGGTGCGCCCGCCTGCCGCCACACCCGCAGCACTTTCCACGTAACTGGTCACCGGCGGCACGCCGACCACCGCGCCGAACACGCTGGAGGTGCTGTCGGCCTTCAGTGCCCGCGACAGGTTCTCGATGCGCCCGTCCGGTGCCACCAGATTGGCGCGCTGAGCCACGCCCATCAGCGTGCCGGCGGTGTCGAACATGTGCACGAACAGGAACGCCAGTACCACGCTGATCATGCTGACGTTGAACACGCCGACCACGTCCATGGCCATCCAGGTCGGTGCCAGGCTTGGTGGCATCGACACCACCCCGCCGAACTTGACCAGGCCCAGGCCCCAGCCGGCCAGGGTGACGCCGATGATGCTGATCAGGATCGCGCCGAACACCCGCTTGTAGCTGAGGATGGCGATCAGCAGGAAGCACACCGCCGCCAGCAGTGGGCCGGGCTCATGCAGCGAGCCGAGCTTGACCAGGGTTGCCGGGCTGTCGACGATGATGCCGGCGGTTTTCAGGCCGATCAGCCCGAGGAACAAGCCGACGCCGGCCCCCATGGCATGGCGCAGGCTTAGCGGGATGCTGTTGAGCAGCCACTCACGCACGCGCGAAACGGTCAGGAACATGAACAGCACGCCCGAGACGAACACCGCCCCCAGCGCCGTTTCCCAGTTGTAGCCCATGGTGCCGACCACGGTGTAGGTGAAGAAGGCGTTGAGCCCCATGCCCGGCGCCAGGCCGACCGGCCAGTTGGCGTACAGGCCCATCAGCAGGCAGCCGAGGGCGGCGGCGATGCAGGTGGCGACGAATGCCGCGCCGTGGTCGATGCCGGCGTCGGCCATGATGTTGGGGTTGACGAAGATGATGTAGGCCATGGTGATGAAGGTGGTCACCCCGGCGATCAGCTCGGTGCGGACGGTGCTGCCATGCTGCTTGAGTTTGAAAATCCGCTCCAGCCAGCCCGTTTCGAGCGGTGGGACGAGATCCAGCGTAGGTGCTTCGGATTTGCGGCTTTCCACAGCGAGTACTCCTCAAGTCTTTCTTGTTGTTCGAAGCCTGGTCCTGAGCCATGCACTGGGGGGCTTCGCGAGGGGGTGTGGCAGACGTCCGACCAGTTTGTTGACTTTTGGGTCAGGAAGTTGCTCGCAGGATTATGCTTTTGTGTACAAAGAATGCAAATAATGTTTTATCTTTTGTTCCCACGAACTGCCGTACAACGGCTATATAGGTAAAAGGCCACCTGCAGAAACGGGTCAGCCTGTGTACAATGGCGCCATACCTTGGCCCCTTTTCTTCTTCCAGGGCTTGCCATCCCCCCGCTGACCGGTATTACAGTCACGGTCCGACTGGCAGATCCTTTGTGCTCGAGAGCCCATGAACGAACAGCTGCAACCTCTGAAAAAACCTGTGCGCACTGGCAAGGCCGGCCGCAGCGGTACCCAGGACGACATCGTCTATGCGCATATCTTCGAGGCGATCCTCGAGCAGCGTCTGGCACCGGGCACCAAGTTGAGCGAGGAAGCACTGGGCGAGATCTTCGGCGTCAGCCGCACCATCATCCGCCGCGCCCTGTCGCGTCTGGCCCATGAAAGCGTGGTGCTGTTGCGGCCCAACCGTGGTGCGGTGGTGGCCAGCCCCACGGTCGAGGAGGCGCGGCAGGTGTTCTTCTCGCGGCGCATGGTCGAGCGCGCCATCACCGAACTGGCCGTGCAGCACGCCACTCTCGAACAGCTCAACGAACTGCGCCAGATGGTCCGCGAGGAGCGTGACAGCTTCTCCCGTGGCGACCGTGGCGCCGGTATCCGCCTGTCCGGCGAGTTTCACCTCAAGCTGGCCGAAGCCGCCGGCAACGCACCGCTGGTGAGCTTCCAGCGCAGCCTGGTGTCGCAGACTTCGCTGATCATCGCCCAGTACGAGAGCGGCAACCGCTCGCACTGCTCGTACGATGAGCACATGCAGCTGATCGATGCGATCGAGGCCCGTGATGCCGAGCAGGCGGTAAGCCTGATGATGCATCACATGGACCATATCGACAGCAAGCTCAACCTCGACGAGGAGAGCGCCTCGGACGATCTGCACGCGGTGTTCTCTCACCTGCTGAAAAAGCCCAAGGCTACTGCCAAGGGTTGATCGTTTGCCTGCCTGAGCGGGGCTGCTTCGCAGCCCCTGGCTTTACTGGCCCTTGGCCAAGGCTCTGCTAGATTTTCCTCAGCAAACCTTCATCAAGCAGTTGGGCTTGCGCAGTCGTTGCGTCCAATTACTTGAGGAATGCTCCATGAGTTCATCCCTGGGTGTGCGCATGGGTGCCGAGCTGGTCGGCACCTTCTGGTTGGTCCTGGGTGGCTGTGGCAGCGCGGTGCTGGCCGCCAGCTCGCCTGTCGGCATCGGTGTCCTGGGTGTCGCCTTCGCTTTCGGCCTTACCGTCCTGACCATGGCATTCGCCATCGGCCATATCTCCGGTTGTCACCTCAACCCCGCCGTGTCGTTCGGGCTGGTGGTGGGGGGGCGATTCCCGGCAAAAGAGTTGCTGCCCTACGTGATTGCCCAGGTGATCGGCGCGATCCTCGCCGCGGCGGTGATCTACTTCATCGCCACCGGCAAGGCCGGTTTCGAGGTGGGTAACGGCATGGCGTCGAATGGTTATGGCGAACACTCGCCCGGCGGCTACACCCTGGCCGCAGGCTTCGTCAGCGAAGTGGTGATGACCGCGATGTTCCTGGTGATCATCATGGGCGCCACGGACGCCCGGGCGCCGGCCGGGTTTGCGCCGATCGCCATTGGCCTGGCGTTGACCTTGATCCACCTGATCTCGATCCCGGTCACCAACACCTCGGTGAACCCGGCGCGCAGCACCGGGCCTGCGCTGTTCGTCGGTGGCTGGGCGCTGCAGCAACTTTGGCTGTTCTGGCTGGCACCGCTGATCGGCGCTGTGATCGGCGGTGCATTCTATCGAGGCCTGGCCAAACAACCTTAGCGCTGGTGTACGCAACGCCCGGCGGCGTAGGTCTCGCGCACGGTGCGGTCGTCGCCCAGGGTGGTGAGCACGAACAAGGTCTCCTCGATGCTTTTCGACTGCTGCAGGCGGTAGTCCAGCAGCGGGGTGGCCTTGTAGTCGAGCACCACGAAGTCGGCGTCATTGCCCGGGCGCAGGCTGCCGATGCGGTCCTCCAGGCGCAGGGCGCGGGCGCCGCCGAGGGTGGCCAGGTACAGCGACTTGTACGGGTGCAGGCGCGCGCCTTGCAACTGCATCACCTTGTACGCCTCGTTCAGGGTGTTGAGCAGCGAGAAGCTGGTGCCGGCGCCGACATCGGTGCCCAGGCCGACGTTGACCTTGAAGCGCTCGGCCTGGGGCAGATTGAACAGGCCGCTGCCGAGGAACAGGTTGGAGGTCGGGCAGAAGGCGATGGCCGAACCGGTTTCGGCCAGGCGCTGGCACTCGTCGTCGCACAGGTGCACGCCGTGGGCGAACACCGAGCGCTCGCCGAGCAGCTCGAAGTGGTCGTAGACGTCCAGGTAGCCTTGCTGCTCGGGGAACAGTTCCTTGACCCAGTCGATTTCCTTGAGGTTCTCCGACAGGTGGGTGTGCATGTACACGCCCGGGTGTTCCTTGAGCAACTGGCCGGCCACGCTCAACTGTTCCGGCGTGCTGGTCGGCGCGAAGCGCGGGGTGACCGCGTAGTGCAAGCGGCCCTTGCCGTGCCAGCGCTCGATCAGCATCTTGCTGTCGCGGTAGCTGGACTCGGCGGTGTCGGTGAGGTAGTCGGGGGCGTTGCGGTCCATCATCACCTTGCCGGCGATCATGCGCAGATCCAGGCGCTCGGCCTCCTCGAACAGGGCGTTGACCGACTCGGGGTGCACGCTGCCGAACACCAGCGCGGTGGTGGTGCCGTTGCGCAGCAGTTCGGCGAGGAAGATCTTCGCCACCTGGTCGGCATGGGCCTTGTCGGCGAACTGCTTTTCGCAGGGGAAGGTGTAGGTGTTCAGCCAGTCCAGCAGCTGCTCGCCGTAGGAGCCGATCATGCCAGTCTGCGGGAAGTGGATGTGGGTGTCGATGAAACCCGGGGTGATCAGGGCGTCCTGGTAGTGTTGCACCGGGATGGCGGCGTCGAGGGTTGGCAGCAGCTCGCTGGCATGGCCCAGGGCGCTGATGCGGCCGTCGTCGACCACCAGCAGGCCGTCTTCATAGTATTCGCAGGACGCCTCCAGGCCGACCTCGGCGGGGTCGGCGATGCTGTGCAGGATGGCGGCTCGGTAGGCTTTGCGGGTTGCGCTCATGGGGCTCTCGTCAAAGGGTCTGGCTGCGTCGCGAGGACGGCAGCAACTGGGCGATGGGGCCTGAATTGGCGGCAGCGTCGTGCTGGCCGAAGCAGGCGTTGTAGGTGGCAATGATTTCGGCGGCGATGGACACGGCGATCTCGATCGGCAGCTTGCCCTTGACCTCGGCCAGGCCCATCGGGCAGCGCATGCGCGCCATCAGGGCGTCGTCGAAGCCGCGCTCGCGCAGGCGGTGCTCGAACTTGACCCGCTTGGTCTTCGAGCCGATCAGGCCGAACCAGGTGAAGTCGTTGCGCTTGAGGATCGCGGCGGTCAGTTCCAGGTCCAGCTGGTGGTTGTGGGTCATGACGATGCAGTAGCTGCCGGCGGGCAGGTCGGCAACTTCGTCGACCGGCTCTTCGCTGACGATCTTGCTCACTCCGGTGGGGATGAGCGCGGGGAACTCCTGCTCGCGCGAATCGATCCAGCGCACCCGGCAGGGCAGCGCGGCGAGCAAGGGTACCAGAGCGCGGCCGACATGGCCCGCGCCGAACACGGCGATCTCGGCCTGCACGCCGCTCATCGGCTCGAACAGCAGCACGGTGGCGCCGCCGCAGCACTGGCCGAGGCTGGCGCCGAGGCTGAAGCGCTCCAGGTGCGGGGTACTGCGGTGTTCCGCGAGCATCTGGCGGGCGATGTGCAGGGCCTTGAACTCCAGGTGGCCGCCGCCGATGGTGTCGTACAGCGCGCTGGCGCTGACCACCATTTTCGAGCCGGCGTTGCGCGGGGTGGAGCCGCGCTCCTCGATGATGGTTACCAGCACGCAGGGCTCGCCACGGGCTTGGTGGTCGGCGAGGGCGTTGATCCATTGGTGCATGTCTTCAGTCCTCCTCGGTCCCCTGTAGGCGCAACCTAAGGTCGCGCCTACAGGGAGCGTGGCGTCAGTGCGTCACGGGCTCCAGTTGCTGTTCGGCAGGCTGCGCCGCGGCCACCGCCTTGCGCATCTGCTCGCAACCCCACAATACCCGCTCCGGCGTCGACGGCGCGTCGACGTTTGGCTGCACGCGGTAGTCGGCGATGCTCGCCACCGCGTCCTTGATCGCGCACCAGGCGGCAATGCCGAGCATGAACGGCGGCTCGCCCACGGCCTTGGAGTGGAACACGGTGTCCTCGGGGTTCTTGCGGTTCTCCACCAGCTTGACGCGCATATCGATCGGCATGTCGGCCACAGCCGGGATCTTGTAGCTGGCCGGGCCGTTGGTCATCAGCTTGCCCTTGGCATTCCACACCAGTTCCTCGGTGGTCAGCCAGCCCATGCCCTGGACAAAACCACCCTCCACCTGGCCGATGTCGATGGCAGGGTTCAGCGAATCGCCCACGTCGTGCAGGATGTCGGCGCGCAGCATCTTGTACTCGCCGGTCAGGGTATCGACGATCACCTCCACGCAGGCGGCGCCGAACGCGAAGTAGTAGAACGGGCGGCCACGGGCCTGGTTGCGGTCGTAGAAAATCTTCGGCGTGCGGTAGAAACCGGTGGTCGACAGCGACACCTGGGCGAAATAGGCCTGCTGGACCAATTGCTCGAAACTGACGATCTGCTCGCGCACGCGCACATGGCCGTTACGGAACTCGACGTCTTCCTCGGTGACGTTGTAGTGCCGGGCCGCGAACTCGGTCAGGCGCTTCTTGAGGATCTCGGCGGCGTTCTGCGCGGCCTTGCCGTTCAGGTCGGCGCCGCTGGAGGCGGCGGTGGGCGAGGTGTTGGGCACCTTGTCGGTATTGGTGGCGGTGATCTGGATACGGTTGAAGTCGACCTGGAACACCTGCGCCACCACCTGCGCGACCTTGGTGTTCAGGCCCTGGCCCATCTCGGTGCCGCCGTGGTTGAGGTGGATGCTGCCGTCGGTGTAGATGTGGATCAAGGCACCTGCCTGGTTGAGGAAGGTGGCGGTGAACGAGATGCCGAACTTCACCGGGGTCAGCGCCAGGCCTTTTTTCAGCACCGGGCTGTTGGCGTTGAAGCGGCGGATCGATTCGCGGCGCTCATGGTAGTCGCTGCTGGCTTCGAGCTCGGCGGTCATCTCCTCGAGCATGTTGTGCTCGACGGTCTGGTAGTAGTGGGTGACGTTGCGCTCGGTCTTGCCGTAGTAGTTGGCCTTGCGCACCGCCAGCGGGTCGAGGGCCAGGTGACGGGCGATATGGTCCATCACCTGCTCGATGGCGACCATCCCCTGCGGGCCGCCGAAGCCGCGGTAGGCAGTGTTGGAGGCCGTGTTGGTCTTGCAGCGGTGGCCGTGCACCGTGGCATCGCCCAGGTAGTAGGCGTTGTCGGAGTGGAACATGGCGCGGTCGACGATCGAACCGGACAGGTCCGGCGAGTAGCCGCAGTTGCCCGCCAGGTCGAAATTGATCCCGTGCAGGCGGCCGTTGTCGTCGAAGCCGACGTCATATTCCACGTAGAACGGGTGACGCTTGCCGGTCATGGTCATGTCTTCGACCCGCGGCAGGCGCATCTTGGTCGGCTGGCCGGTCAGGCGCGCGATCACCGCGCACAGGCACGCGGGGCTGGCGGCCTGGGTTTCCTTGCCGCCGAAACCGCCACCCATGCGGCGCATGTCGACGACGATCTTGTGCATCGGCACGTCGAGCACCTCGGCCACCAGCTTCTGTACCTCGGTGGGGTTTTGCGTCGAGCAGTAGACGATCATGCCGCCGTCTTCAACGGGCATCACCGAGCTGATCTGGGTCTCCAGGTAGAAGTGCTCCTGGCCGCCGATGTGCAGGGTGCCCTGGATGCGGTGCGGGGCACTGGCCAGTGCGGCGGCAGAGTCGCCGCGCTGGTGGGTGTGGCTGTCGAGCACGAAGTGCTTCTTGCGCAGGGCTTCGACCACGTCGAGCACCGGCTCCAGGTCTTCGTACTCGACGATGGCGGCCATGGCGGCGCGCCTGGCGGTCTCGAGGTCGCAGGCGGCAACGGCGAGCACCGGCTGGCCGAAGAACTCGACCTTGTCGATGGCCAGCAACGGGTCGCCGGCGACCACCGGGCCGATGTCCTTGAGGCCTGGGATATCTTCGTGGGTGATGGCGATGCGCACCCCTTCGAACTGGTAGCAGGGCGTGGTGTCGATGCGCAGGATGCGCGCATGAGCGCGGTCGGCGGTGCGTGCATAGACGTGCAGCTGGTTGGGGAATTCCAGGCGGTCGTCGATGTACACCGCCTCGCCGGCCACATGCTTGTCGGCGCTGTCGTGCTTGAGGCTGCGGCCGACCCCGGTGGTCAGGTCCTGGCTGAACAGTGCGGCCATCTCGGCCTGGCTCTTGACGGCGTGATGGTTAGACATAGGCGGTCACCCGGGTTTCGATGTGCGGCGTTTGCAGTTCGATGAAGTACTTGCGCAGCAGGTTCTGCGCGGTCAGCAGGCGGTACTCGCGGCTGGCGCGGAAGTCGCTGAGCGGGGTGAAGTCCTCGGCCAGGGCCTGGCAGGCGCGTTCGACGCTGGCCTGGGTCCACGGCTTGCCGCGCAGCGCGGCTTCGCAGGCGCGGGCACGCTTGGGAGTCGCCGCCATGCCGCCGAAGGCGATGCGCACGCCGCTGACCACCCCGTTCTCGATGCTCAGGTTGAACGCCGCGCACACCGCGGAGATATCGTCGTCCAGGCGCTTGGACACCTTGTAGGCGCGGAAGGCCCAGTCGTTGCTGGCGCGCGGCACGACGATCTTTTCGATGAACTCACTGTCCTGGCGTGCAGTGATGCGGTAGTCGATGAAGTAGTCCTCCAGGGCCAGGGTGCGCTGGCGCTCGCCTTGGCGCAGGACGATCTGCGCGTCGAGGGCGATCAACAGAGGTGGTGAGTCACCGATTGGCGAGGCGTTGCCGATATTGCCGCCGAGAGTGCCCTGGTTGCGGATCTGCAGTGAGGCGAAGCGGTGCAGCAGGTCGCCGAAGTCGGGGTATTCCTCGTTGAGCGCGGTGTAGCAGTCAGTCAGCGGCGTGGCGGCGCCGATCTCCAGATGGCTGGCGGTCTTGTCGATGCGCTTGAGTTCGGCGACGTGGCCGACATAGATCATCACCGGCAGGGTGCGGTGGAACTGGGTGACTTCCAGCGCCAGGTCGGTACCCCCGGCCAGCAGGCGCGCCTCGGGGTGCGAGCTGTACAGGTCGGCCAGATCGGCCACGGTCAGCGGCACCAGGCAGCGCTTGTCGCCGCTATTAAGCTCGCCGGTCTGTTGCGGGGCGATGGCCTTGAGGCGAGCGATGGTCTGCGCCTGCTGAGCGTCGAACTGGTCGCGGCAGGGGCGTGCGCAGCTCTGCTCGGCAGCCTCGAGGATCGGCCGGTAGCCGGTGCAGCGGCACAGGTTGCCGGCCAGGGCCTCCTGGGCCTGGTGCAGGTCGTGGCCTTGGCTGTTCTTCTGCAGGGCGAACAGCGACATGACGAAACCAGGGGTGCAGAAGCCGCACTGCGAGCCATGGCAGTCGGCCATGGCCTTTTGCACGCTGTGCAGTTCGCCCTGGTGCTTGAGACCCTCGACGCTGATCAGTTGCTTGCCGTGCAGGGCGGAGACGAACGTCAGGCATGAGTTGAGGCTGCGGTAGCGGATGTCGTCGCCACCCTGGGCGTTTTCGACAAGTTCGCCGACGACCACGGTGCAGGCGCCACAGTCGCCGCTGGCGCAGCCTTCCTTGGTGCCGGGTTTGCCCAGGTGCTCGCGCAGGTACTGCAGCACCGTCATGTTCGGGTCCAGGGCATGCTCGCTGCGCAGCTCCTGGTTGACGAGAAACTGGATCACGGGGGAGGGCCTCGCAATGGTTTTATTGTTGTTCCGGCGGACTCTAAGCAACGGCTGACCTTCGGGTCAATAATTTTCTGACTCAAAGGTCAAGAATTTGCACGAGGGCCTTCCGAGCCGCCTCATCGAGCCTTTTCCAAAGCATAGTTCGCGCCGTGCAGGAAAGTTGACCCGCCAGTCGCACAAAGCACGCAGTCCTGCTGCGCGAGCGCCTGGCAAGTGCGCTACAATCGCGCCCTTGTGCACAGCTACCCAGATTGCGAAGGAAAACCATGACGTTCAAGGCGCCGGACAGCCTCTCCGAGCAAATTGCCCACTACCTGGCCGAGCGGATCATCCGCGGCGAACTCGCACCCGGCGAGCGCATCCAGGAGCAGAAGGTCACCCAGGCCCTCAACGTCAGCCGCGGTTCGGTACGCGAGGCGCTGCTCATCCTCGAGCGCCGGCACCTGGTGGCAATCCTGCCGCGCCGTGGCGCCCATGTGACCGAACTCGACGAGAACAGCGTGCGCAGCCTGTGCGCCCTGATGGGCGAGTTCTACATCCTGCTGGGCAACGCCGTCGCCCAGCATTGGCGCACCGAGGGCGACCTGCGCCCGTTCCTGGACATCCAGCAGCGCCTCAAGCAGGCCCATGCCGGCAAGGACATCAAGGCCTTCGTCGGCGACAGCTTCGCGGTGATGCGCGCCGCGTATCCGTTCGCCAACAACCCGTACCTGCAGGAAACCGTCGAGAACCTGCAGCCGGCCATGAGCCGCGCCTACTACCTGGCCCTGGACCAGCGCCAGGCCAACATGGTCGATTACCTGGAGCTGTTCGCCCGCCTGCTCGAAGCCGTGGTCGCCCGCGACCTGCCGCGCATCCGCGAGGTGCTCACCGCCTATTGCCAGCGCAGTTGCGAACTGGTGCTGGCGGCGCTGGCGCGGGTCTGACCGGTGCGCCTGAAGTGCATCCGCCTGGCCGGGTTCAAGTCGTTCGTCGACCCGACCACGGTCAACTTCCCCAGCAACATGGCCGCCGTGGTCGGCCCCAACGGCTGCGGTAAATCCAACATCATCGACGCGGTGCGCTGGGTGATGGGCGAGAGTTCGGCGAAGAATCTGCGTGGCGAGTCGATGACCGATGTCATCTTCAACGGCTCCACCAGCCGCAAGCCGGTCAGCCAGGCCAGCATCGAGCTGGTGTTCGACAACAGCGACAACAGCCTGGTGGGCGAGTACGCCGCCTACGCCGAGATCTCGATCCGCCGCAAGGTCACCCGCGACGGGCAGAACACCTATTACCTGAACGGCACCAAGTGCCGGCGTCGTGACATCACCGATATCTTCCTCGGCACCGGGCTGGGGCCGCGCAGCTATTCGATCATCGAGCAGGGCATGATCAGCAAGCTGATCGAGGCCAAGCCCGAGGAGTTGCGCAACTTCATCGAGGAAGCGGCGGGCATCTCCAAGTACAAGGAGCGTCGCCGCGAGACCGAGAGCCGCATCCGCCGTACCCAGGAAAACCTCGCGCGCCTGACCGACCTGCGCGAAGAGCTGGAACGCCAGATCGAGCGCCTGCACCGCCAGGCCCAGGCTGCCGAGAAATACCGTGAGTACAAGGCCGAGGAACGTCAGCTCAAGGCACGCCTGTCGGCTCTGCGCTGGCGCGACCTGGATGAGCGGGTGCGCCAGCGCGAGACGGTGATCGGCGACCAGGAGGTCGCCTTCGAGGCGCTGGTGGCCGAACAGCGCAACGCCGACGCCAGCATCGAGCGACTGCGCGACGGTCACCATGAGTTGTCCGAACGCTTCAACCAGGTGCAGGGCCGCTTCTATTCGGTGGCTGGCGATATCGCCCGCGTCGAGCAGAGCATCCAGCACGGCCAGCAGCGTCTGCGCCAGTTGCAGGACGACCTGAAGGAGGCCGAGCGCAGCCGCCTGGAAACCGAATCGCACCTGGGGCATGACCGCACCTTGCTGGCGACCCTCGGCGAAGAATTGGCGATGCTCGAACCGGAGCAGGAGCTGACCCTGGCCGCGGCCGAGGAAGCCGCCGCGACCCTGGAGGAAGCTGAGCTCGGCATGCACGGCTGGCAGGAGCAATGGGACGGCTTCAACACCCGCTCCGCCGAGCCGCGCCGTCAGGCCGAGGTGCAGCAGGCGCGCCTGGCGCAGCTCGAATCCAGCCTGGAGCGCCTGGCCGAGCGCCAGCGCAAGCTGGGCGAGGAGGGTGAGCAGCTCGGTGGTGATACCCAGGACACCGAGACGTTTGATCTGGGCGAGCAAGTGGCCAGCAGCGAGTTGCTGCTCGAAGAGCTGCACCTGCAAGAGCAGCAGGTGGTCGAGCGCCTGGAAGGGTTGCGCGAACACCTGCAGCAGACCAGCCAGGCACAACAGCAACAGCAGGGTGATCTGCAGCGCCTGGGCGGGCGTCTGGCCTCGCTGGAGGCTTTGCAGCAGGCGGCGCTGGAGCCCGGTGTGGGGGCCGCCGACTGGCTGCGCGCCCAGGGCCTGGAGCAGCGCCCGCGCCTGGCCGAGGGGCTGCGGGTCGAGCCCGGCTGGGAGCTGGCGGTGGAAACGGTGCTTGGCGCCGACCTGCAGGCAGTGTTGCTGGATGACTTCGCCGGCCTGGACTTCGCCGCGCTGGAGCAGGGCGATCTGCGCCTGCTGCTGGCCGGGGGCGAGGGTCCGCGTGTTCCCGGCAGCCTGCTCGACAAGGTCGAGGGGCGGGCCGACCTGTCGGCCTGGCTGGGGCAGGTCAGGCCGGTTGAAACGCTGGAGCAGGCGTTGGCGCAGCGGGCGTCACTGGTTGCTGGGCAAAGCCTGGTCAGCCGCGACGGATACTGGGTGGGGCGGCATTTCCTGCGGGTCAGCCGCGGTGGTGAAGCCCAGGGCGGCGTGCTGGCCAGGGGCCAGGAAATCGAACGCCTGGCCCAGGAACAACTGGAGCAGGAAGCGTCACTCGAACAGCTCGACGAGCAACTGCAGCGTCTGCGTGAACAACAGCTCGACCTGGAGGAGCAGCGCGAGCAATTGCGCCGTCGCAGCCAGGACGAGAGCCGCCAGCACGGTGAGCTCAAGGCGCGCCTGTCTGCTGGCCGGGCCCGGGCCGAACAGCTTGAACTGCGCCGCCGACGCTTGCACGAAGAGTTGGCCGAGCTCCAGGAGCAGCGTGCCCTGGAGCATGAGCAGTTGGGCGAGGCGCGCCTGCTGTTGCAGGAGTCCCTCGACCTGATGGCCGCGGACACCGAACAGCGCGAGCAACTGATGGCGCGCCGCGACACCCTGCGCGAAGGTCTCGACCGGGTCCGCCAGGAGGCCCGCCAGCACAAGGACCATGCCCATCAACTGGCCGTGCGCCTGGGCTCGTTGCGCGCCCAGCACGATTCCACCCGCCAGGCGCTCGAGCGCCTGGAGCAGCAGGCCGCGCGCCTGAACGAGCGTCAGGAGCAACTGAACCTGAATCTTGAGGAAGGCGAGGCACCGCTGGAAGAACTGCGCCTGAAGCTTGAGGAACTGCTCGAGCGCCGCATGAGCGTCGACGAGGAAATGCGCCAGGCGCGGCTGCACATGGACGAGGCGGACCGTGAGTTGCGTGATGCCGAGCGCCGCCGCACCCAGGCCGAGCAGCAGTCGCAACTGTTGCGCGGCCAGCTGGAGCAGCAGCGCCTGGAGTCCCAGGGGCTGGATGTGCGGCGCAAGACCTTGCAGGAACAACTGCTTGCCGACGGCTACGATCTTCAGGGCGTGCTCGTCACGCTCGAGGCCGAGGCCAGCGAGCAGGGCACCGAGCAGGCGCTGGAGCAGGTCGAGGCGCGTATCCAGCGCTTGGGCGCGATCAACCTGGCGGCCATCGAAGAGTACGAGCAGCAATCCGAGCGCAAGCGCTACCTGGATGCCCAGGACGCCGATCTGGTCGAGGCACTGGAGACCCTGGAAAACGTCATCCGCAAGATCGACAAGGAAACCCGCAACCGCTTCAAGGATACCTTTGATCAGATAAATGCCGGATTACAGGCACTTTTCCCAAAAGTTTTCGGTGGCGGCAGCGCTTATCTGGAACTGACGGGCGAAGATCTACTCGATACAGGGGTGACGATCATGGCGCGCCCGCCGGGCAAGAAGAACAGCACCATCCATCTGCTGTCCGGCGGCGAGAAGGCATTGACGGCCTTGGCTCTGGTGTTCGCCATCTTCAAGCTGAACCCGGCGCCGTTCTGCATGCTCGACGAAGTCGACGCACCTTTGGACGATGCCAACGTCGGGCGCTATGCGCGCCTGGTCAAGGAAATGAGCGAAACCGTGCAGTTCATCTACATCACCCACAACAAGATCGCCATGGAAATGGCCGACCAGCTGATGGGGGTGACCATGCACGAGCCGGGTTGTTCACGTCTTGTAGCAGTTGATGTGGAAGAAGCGATGGCTATGGTCGATGCGTAGGGTCTGTTCGAAATGTGTCTGCGCGAAGGCCAGACAAGGCGAAACGGGGGAAGGAACGGCCGGGGTCGCGCCCGACTGGACTGGAGTACATGAGCATTCCGAGCCCCGTTTCAACGCAGTATGGGCGAGTGCAGATACATTTCGGACAGAGCCTAAGGGGTAAAGAAAGGGTGTGAACGTGTAGGCAAAAGCCTCAGCAGACGCGACAGACGGTGTAAAGTTGCCTTTGGTCGTGCTAGCTTAATGTCACTTGTTTTTTGCGTGGGTAAAACGCCTGTCAGAACATAGAGTTGGCGCCACGTGTTAAAGGCCTTTGAAGCCTTTGTTTTCAAGCATATTTTTTATAGAGGCACGGGATTACATGGAAATCGGTCTGCGCGAGTGGCTGATCGTCATCGGCATCATTGTCATCGCCGGTATTCTTTTCGACGGCTGGCGCCGCATGCGCGGCGGCAAGGGCAAGTTGAAGTTCCGTCTGGACCGTAGCTACGCCAACGCCCCGGACGACGACAGCGGCGGCGCCGAGGTGCTCGGCCCTTCGCGTGTGCTGGAAACCCATAAAGAGCCCGAGCTGGATGAGAGCGACCTGCCATCGGTCAGCGCCCCGGTGCGGGAGCGCGAACGCGAGCGTGAAGCCAAACCGGCCAAGGCCAAGCGCGGCAAGCGCAACAACAGCGAGCCGCAACAGGGCGACCTGAAGCTGGCCGCCGAGCCGCGTGAACCGGACCTGTTCGATACTGGCGACGACGACTTCGCCGCCGACAACACCCGCAACAGCGGTTTTACTGCCGCGTCCACGCCGGCCAAAGAGCTGCCGCCGGCCGAAGAAGTGCTGGTGATCAGCGTCATCTCCCGCGACGAAGGCGGTTTCAAGGGCCCGGCGCTGTTGCAGAACATCCTGGAAAGCGGCCTGCGCTTCGGCGAGATGGACATCTTCCATCGCCACGAGAGCATGGCCGGCCACGGCGAAGTGCTGTTCTCCATGGCCAATGCGGTCAAGCCCGGCGTGTTCGATCTGGACGACATCGACCATTTCAGCACCCGTGCGGTGAGCTTCTTCCTCGGCCTGCCAGGCCCGCGTCACCCCAAGCAGGCCTTCGACGTGATGGTCGCCGCCGCCCGCAAGTTGGCCCACGAGCTCAATGGCGAGCTCAAGGATGACCAGCGCAGCGTGCTGACCGCCCAGACCATCGAGCACTACCGCCAGCGCATCGTCGAGTTCGAGCGCCGCGCCCTGACGCAGAAACGCTGATACACCCGAGCGGGCGGACCTTGCCTCGGTCCGCGCCGCGATGATTGAAACGAAAGAGCAGCCAGGGGCTGCTCTTTTGCTTTGCAAGAGAAGACCAGGAATGAACGCCGAATCCCGAATCCACGAACTGCGCGCCGAACTCGACCAGCACAACTACCGCTACTACGTGCTCGACGAACCCAGCGTGCCCGATGCCGAATACGACCGCCTGTTCAATGAGCTGAAGGCGCTGGAGGCCGAGCACCCGCACCTGGTGACGCCGGATTCGCCGACCCAGCGCGTCGGCGGCGCGGCGCTGGCGTCCTTCAGCCAGGTGCGTCACGAGATACCGATGCTCAGCCTGGGCAACGCCTTCGAGGAAGACGACCTGCGCGACTTCGGCCGCCGCGTGGTCGAAGGCCTGGATTTGCCGGGCGGCGATCAGGCGGCCGTGGACTACAGCTGCGAGCCCAAGCTCGACGGCCTGGCGGTGAGCCTGCTGTACCGCGACGGCCAGCTGGTGCAGGGCGCCACCCGCGGCGACGGCACTACCGGTGAGGACATCAGCGCCAACGTGCGTACCGTGCGCAACATCCCGCTCAAGCTGCAGGGCGAGGGCTGGCCGGCGGTGCTGGAGGTGCGCGGCGAGGTGTACATGAGCAAGGCCGGATTCGACCGGCTCAATGCGGCCCAGGCCGAGGCCGGCGGCAAGACCTTCGCCAACCCGCGCAACGCCGCCGCCGGCAGCCTGCGCCAGCTGGACTCGAAGATCACCGCCAGCCGCCCGCTGGAGTTCTGCTGCTATGGCGTCGGCCAGGTGTCCGAGCCGTTTGGCGACAGCCATATCGGTATCCTGGAGAAACTCAAGACCTGGGGGCTGCCGATCAGTCGCGAGCTCAGGCACGCCGCTGGTATCGACGAGTGCCTGGCCTATTACCGGGACATCGGCGCGCGCCGCAACAGCCTGCCCTACGAAATCGATGGGGTGGTATTCAAGGTCAATGCCCTGGCCTCCCAGCGTGAGCTGGGTTTCCGTGCCCGTGAGCCGCGCTGGGCGATCGCCCACAAGTTCCCGGCCATGGAAGAGCTCACCGAGGTGCTCGATGTCGAGTTCCAGGTCGGGCGTACCGGCGCGGTGACTCCGGTCGCCCGCCTCAAGCCGGTGAAGGTGGCCGGCGTGACGGTGTCCAACGCCACCCTGCACAACATGGACGAGATCGCCCGGTTGGGCCTGCGTATCGGCGACACGGTGATCATCCGCCGTGCCGGTGACGTGATCCCGCAGGTCATGCAGGTGGTGCTCGAGCGCCGCCCCGAAGGCGCGCGTGCGGTGCAGGTGCCGAGCCAATGCCCGGTGTGCGGCTCGCAGGTCGAGCGCACTCAGCTGGTCAAGCGCAGCAAGGGCAAGGAAACCACCAGCGAAGGCGCGGTGTACCGCTGTGTGGGGCGCCTGAGCTGCGCCGCTCAGCTCAAGCAGGCGATCATCCATTATGTGTCGCGTCGCGCCATGGACATTGATGGGTTGGGCGAAAAGAGCGTCGAGCAACTGGTCGATGAAAACCTGATCCGCTCGCCGGCCGACCTCTACAAGCTGGAATTCGAGCAAGTGGTCGCCCTTGAAGGCTTTGCCGAGGTCTCCAGCCGCAAGCTGCTCGAAGCCATCGAGGCCAGCAAGCGCCCGAGCCTGGCGCGTTTCATCTACGCCCTGGGCATCCCCGATGTCGGCGAGGAGACCGCCAAGGTCCTGGCCCGCTCCCTGGGCAGCCTGGCGCGGGTGCAGGTGGCGCTGCCGCAGGTGTTGACCTACCTGCCGGACATTGGCCTGGAAGTTGCCTACGAGATCCATAACTTCTTCGAGGACGAGCACAACCGTGCGGTGATCAAGCAGCTGCTGGACAGCGGTATGCAACTGCAGGATGAAGGGGAGCTGGGCGCCGAGTTCGCCGCCAGCACCACCCTCGCCGGGATGCTCGCCAAGCTCGATATCCCGTCGGTCGGCCCGACCGGCGCCGAGAAGCTGGTAGACAAGCTGGGCACCCTGGACAAGATCATCGCCGCCGATGGCATCGACTTGCGCCAGGCCCTGAATACCAAGGCCGCCGACGGGGTGCGCGAGTTCTTCAAGGTCGAGGCCAACCAGCAGTTGGCCCGCGCCATCGAAGCCCAGTTGCTGGACTTCGGCATGCACTGGTCGTGCGAGAAGAAGTCCGCCGAGGGTTTGCCGCTGGCCGGCCAGACCTGGGTGCTGACCGGTACTCTGGAGCGCATGAGCCGCGATATTGCCAAGGAAAAGCTGGAAAGCCTGGGGGCCAAGGTGGCGGGCTCCGTGTCCGGCAAGACCCATTGCGTGGTGGCCGGGCCCGGCGCCGGCTCCAAGCTGGCCAAGGCCGGTGAGCTGGGCGTGTCGGTGATGGACGAGGAGGCGTTCGTGGGCTTCCTTGCGGAGCGCGGAATCGACGTCTGAGGCCGGTGGCCTTGTCGCGGGGCAAGCCCGCTCCCACGGGTGATCGCACGTGGGGGGCGGGTTCGCCTCGCGATAGATTTGCCACAAGTCCTTGAGAAATGATGGTTTTTTCTCGATCAAAGGTTGTAACTTCTCGCTGGCGTTGTACAATGGCGCGGCTCGTCAGCTGGCGAGCCGTCGTGGTGGCCCCATCGGTCCCCCCGCATTGATTACCCGTTAACCTGGTCAGGCCCGGAAGGGAGCAGCCATAGCGGGAACATCGAGTGCCGGGGTGTGGCTGGTGGGGCCGCCTCCATTTTGGGCGCAGGGTTTTTCCGGCGTACCTGTCAGGCGTCGCACATCAGACGCGTTTCTTTACACCCTCGCACTGTTTTCCGCCTGCACGATCCCGCGCAGCGCCTTATCATGCATCCCATCGTGTTGGCCCATTCGGCCAGGAGATAGCGACCGTGGAACATGTCGACGACCTCACCCGCCAGAAGATTCGCGAGTGGCAGCTGCGCCGCCTGGAAATAAAGGACCAGATGGCCGCCAGTCCCGAGCGTGTGCTGGAGTTGTCCCAGGTGCTCGACCAGATGGAAGAAGAGCACGAGCGCATCCTCGAGGAAGCGGCTGCGCCAGTGGCGGGGAAGGCTGGCACGGCGGCCTTGGAGCTGCAGGTGTCGGCGCGCTCGGTGCGTGACTTGCGCAAGCTGCTGGAGCTGGCCCTGCATGAGCTCGATGGCGTGCTCGACGCACCGCAGGCGGGTGTCAGCTATCCCGGCGACATGGCCGGGTCGTTGGGGGCCTACCGCTTCGAACTGGTGGTGGGGCAGGCCGCTGAATCCGACAAACCTTGAGTGATCCCCGGACCCGTATCGACATGCAGCCCGAGCACTTGGACTTTTCCCATCCGGTATACCTGCCGGTCACCGCAGAGGTGTGCCAGGCCTTGCTGGCCGACGGCACGCTGGCGCTCGATACCCTGGGCGAGCCGGAGTTGGCGGCAGTGCTGGTGATCCAGAACCTGGCCCAGGCACAGGGGCAGGTCGATGCGCGGGCGGCGGAAAAGGTGCTGGGCAAGCTGTTGGCGTGGGCGGTAGATGGCGCGCACTCGCCTGGCGTGGGGTTGTTGTCTGAGGCCCGTAGGCTGTTCGATGCGCGCAAGCTCTATTTCGGCCTTGAGGTGATCAAGGGTTCGAAGCTGCGTCTGCTCGACGCGGAGCAGGTCCAGGCGCGGGAATACCTGCTGGCCGATGGCAAGTGGGATTTCGACTACCGCGTTCGGCTGCATCACAGCGACAACCCGTTCAGCCAGCGGGTGACCACCGGCTTCGATACCGAACGCTGGCTGACCGTCGAGCAGGACAAGCTGCTCAAGGTTATCCAGGCCAACCTCGACGAAGACATCCACGTGCAGGGCTATGCCGGGATCGGCAAGAGCTACCTGCTCGGCGCGCTCATGGACTGCCTGCCCCGTGGTCGGGTGCTGGCCCTGGCGCGCACGCCGGCCAAGCTCGGCGCCTTGCGTCGGCGCATGGGGCTGGATGAGCAGGCCAAGGTCGGCATGACCTTCGGCCAGTTCGCCCGGGCCCTGCTCAAGGATACCCGGTCAGTTTTCGCCCGGACGGCGCAGCGCGGTCCCGGCAAGCGCAGGCTGGCCGAGGAACTGGGGATCGTCGGCTTGCGCCAGTACGACGCCGAGCATGCCCTGGACATCTGCCTGGAAGTGCTGCGCAACTACTGCGACTCGCGGGATTACAGCCTGTCGAATCGTCATCTGCCGTATTTTCGCCAAGCACTCTCCGGCGTCGATACCCAGGTCCTGCTCGAGTACGCCAGCCGGCTATGGCGCTACCTGGAGGCGCAACCGGCCTGGGGCGCGCAGACCGGGTTCGAGGCGTTGCTGCTGCTCAAGCGAGCGAGCCTGACTGGCTGCAGCGTGCCAGGGCGCTTCAGCCACGTGATCATCGACGAGAGCCAGGACGTACCGGCCTCGCTGCTGCAAGTCATCGAGCGGGGCCGCCAGGTGCTGATCACCCTGGGTGACGAATACCAGAAGGCCTCCGGCGAGGTGGTCAGGCGCGAGCGTCAGGTACGGCAGAAGGACATGGCCTTTGCCGTGCGCTCCGGACCCAAGGTAGAGCGCCTGATCAACCCGTTGATCGGTGTGCACTCGAAGAAGTCCAAGGTCGCGTTCGAGGCCGCACGGCATGTCGATGTCGGTATCGAGCACTTCCCCGAAGGGTTCATCCCTCCCGAGGGCTGCGTGGTGCTGACCGCCTCGTGCTGGGACACGATGCGCTGGGCCATGGAAATGGCCGAGTCCAATTGCTTGTTGAACTTCCCCGATTGGCCTCAAATGCGCCGCTTCATGGCCACGGCAATCGGCCTGTTCAGGGCTGCGTTCTATGCGCCCGGGCAGGACGCCGAAGGGCCGCATCCGTACTTCGCGCACCTGCTCGATTGGCAGCAGGTGCGCGAGTCCGAGCGTTTCGATGCCGCGTTCCTCTGGGTCGAGGCGCGCCTTGAGGCGGGTTTCAAGCTTGCAGACCTGACGCTGCTGGACGCACGCATCGCTGCACGGCCCGACAGCCTGACGCTGTTGATGGCCGAGGAGGCCGGCGGCCTGGAGTTCGATCAGGTGCTGCTGACACCGGAACTGATGACCACCGACCGCTTCAAGGACGCCTACGCCTTCGATGCGCGGATCTGCGCCGTGTATATCGCCCTGTCGCGGGCGCGTCGGCAGCTGTACCTGCCGTATGACGTGGAGGAGTGGATCAACTACCACAAGGGCCAGCCGTTCCGCGAGTTGCACGGCTACTGAGGCCTCCACGCCTGCCCTGATTAGCCGACACCTGCATCAGCCGCTGAAAGGTCGGGCATTGCAGATGGCTCTCTTCGGGGCACTGCGCCGCATGGCGCAACCCCTTGCTCATCGCCTGCAGCCGTTTGATCCGGCGGTCGATCTCGTCGGCCTTGGCCAGCAGCAACTCGCGATCGACCCGTTGCTCGTCAAGCATGGTGGCTACTTCGTCCAGCGAAAAGCCAGCCGCCTGTCCCAGCGCGATCAGCGCCAGGCGCTCGGGGGTGTCTGGCGGGAACTGGCGGCGCTGCCCATGGCTGGCCAGTGATCTGAGCAACCCCTTGTTCGCGTAGTAACGCAATGTCGACGCCGGCACTCCGGTGCGCCTGGCGACATCGGCAATGTCCATTGCAACCCCTCTTGACTTGAAGTTGACTTCAACTTGCATGCTGCTTGGCATCGACCTTTCCGTCAATCTGCCAAGGGCTCTCGTCATGACCATCTCCTCGCTTGTGCTTTCCATCCTGTTCATCGGCATCGGCGCCACCCTGGTCATGGACCTGTGGACCTTGCTGCTCAGGCGCCTGGGTGTCACCACCCTGAACTACGCGATGGTCGGGCGCTGGGCGGGGCACCTGCTCGAAGGGCGCTGGCGGCATGCGGCGATCGGCAAGGCTGCGCCGGTCAGGGGGGAGCTGGCGTGGGGCTGGCTGCTCCACTACGCCACAGGGTTGGTATTCGCGACGCTGCTGGCGGCTATTGCAGGGGAGGGCTGGTTGCGGGGGCCGACACTGTGGCCAGCCTTGCTGTTCGGGGTGGTCTCGGTGCTCGTGCCGTTGTGCGTGGTGCAGCCTGCATTGGGGGCAGGGTATTTCGCGACGAACACACCCGCGCCCTTGAAGAGCTGCCTGCGCAGCCTGGCGACGCACTGCGTGTTCGGTTTGGGCCTCTACCTGGCGGCACTGGGTGTCGCGGCTGCGGGTACTTGAGGGCTGTCGTCACCTGCGAACGGATGGGGCTCGCTATAACGCTCGACGATCCGCTGCATTTCCCCGGACTGCTTGATCCGCACCAGCGCCCTGAGCACCGCCTGGGTCGGTAGTGCGGGGTCGTTGCGCACCATGCAGCCCAGCGCCTGTTCTTCAAGCACGGCGAGGGGCTGCAGGTGTTGAGCCGGGGGCAGGGAGCGGTTGTACCACTGCAGCGACAGCTGGTTGCTCACGGCATGGCGCAAGCGCCCGACCTGGAGTTTCTGCAGGACCAGCAACTGATTGCGGCTATCTTCGCGCTGCAGGCGGGCCTGGCTGAACAGCGGCTCGAGCGTGGGGTAGGTGTAGCCGAGTACGGTGCCGATGGCCTGGGGTGGCAGTGCGTCCGGGCTGACGGGGCCGCTGTCGCCGGGGCGGCCGACCAGCAGGTCGCGTTGCTCGATGAGCGGGATGCTCCAGAGATAGTCACCGGGTCGATCGGTCAGCCATTGCGTGGAAACGTAGCAGCGTACGTCGATTTCGCCGGCCTGCATCGCCTCCTGCAGGCGCAGGCGCGCCAGCACATGGTACTGGGGGCGGGCATCGACCTCTCTGGCGATGGCCTGCATCAGCTCCAGCAGGATGCCTTCCGCTGGCTGCTGGTCCTCGATGCGCATCAGCGGCATGCTCCAGCTTTCGGCGATGGAGAAGCGCAACACCGGCGGTTGCGCCAGGCCGTGGGTGGCCCACAACAATACCCACAACAACAGGATGGCCAGGACTCGCCGCACGCCTCATCCTCCCTGATCCGTCGTCCGTGTGCCCGTCACTGAGCTTAGACGAGATCGGCAGGGTGCAATTTCGGCCCCGCTCCGCTAGCATTAGCGCTCTTTCCGCCCGCTCCGGTCACGATGGTTTTTTGATGAGTTATCAGGTTCTTGCACGTAAATGGCGTCCGCGCTCGTTCCGCGAAATGGTCGGCCAGACCCATGTGCTCAAGGCTTTGATCAACGCCCTGGACAACCAGCGCCTGCACCATGCCTACCTGTTCACCGGGACCCGGGGCGTGGGCAAGACCACCATTGCGCGGATCATCGCCAAGTGCCTGAACTGCGAGACCGGCATCACCTCGACGCCGTGCGGTACCTGCTCGGTATGCCGGGAGATCGACGAGGGCCGTTTCGTCGACCTGATCGAGATCGACGCCGCCAGCCGCACCAAGGTCGAGGACACCCGCGAGCTGCTCGACAACGTGCAGTACGCGCCGAGCCGCGGGCGCTTCAAGGTCTACCTGATCGACGAAGTGCACATGCTCTCCACCCACTCGTTCAACGCCCTGCTGAAGACGCTGGAAGAGCCGCCGCCCTACGTCAAGTTCATCCTCGCCACCACCGACCCGCAGAAACTGCCGGCGACCATCCTGTCGCGCTGCCTGCAGTTCTCGTTGAAGAACATGAGCCCGGAGCGCGTGGTCGAGCACCTGACCCACGTGCTGGGCGCCGAGAACGTGCCGTTCGAGGAGGATGCCCTGTGGTTGCTCGGCCGCGCCGCCGACGGCTCCATGCGCGACGCCATGAGCCTGACCGACCAGGCCATCGCCTTTGGCGAGGGGCGGGTGTTGGCCGCCGACGTGCGGGCGATGCTCGGTACCCTCGACCACGGCCAGGTGTATGGCGTGCTCCAGGCCCTGCTCGAAGGCGATGCCCGGGCGCTGCTGGCCGCGGTGCGTGACCTGGCCGAACAAGGCCCGGACTGGAACGGCGTGCTGTCGGAAATGCTCAATGTGCTGCACCGCGTGGCCATCGCCCAGGCCCTGCCGGAGGCGGTGGACAACGGCCAGGGCGACCGTGACCGCGTGCTGGCGTTGGCCCAGGCCCTGCCGGCCGAAGACGTGCAGTTCTACTACCAGATGGGGTTGATCGGCCGCCGTGACCTGCCATTGGCGCCGGACCCGCGCGGCGGTTTCGAGATGGTCCTGCTGCGCATGCTGGCATTCCGCCCGGCCGATACCGACGACGCACCGAGGCCGGTACTAAAGCCGACGGGGATCAGCCAGGCCACAGCTGATCCGACCCAACCGGTGGCGGCAGCGGCTATGGTCGTGGCGCCGCCCGTTGTCGCCAGCCCTGTGGCTGAAGTGGTCGCGCCGCTGCCTGTGGCTGAGGCATCCATACAGGCCGAGCCCCCAGTTGTGGACGTGCCGGCCGTTGCCGAGGTTGTCGAGGCGCCGCAAGCGCCATCGGAGCCAGAGCCGCAGCCCGTCGAGGAGGTCGTCGACCTGCCGTGGGAGGAGCCAATCGCCACTCCGGCGCCGGTTGCGCCCGAGCAGTTGCCCGAGCCGGCACCCGCGGTCGAGGCCGCCAGCCAGCAGCCGGACGATGACGAGCCGCCGTTCGATCCGTCGGCCTACAGCCCGGCGGGCATGGAGCGCGACGACGAGCCGCCGGCGGACGAGGACTACTACGCGCCCGACAGCGACCCGGTTGGCTTCAGCTACCTGGACGAGCTGGCCGAGCACGTGCAGGAAGAGGCGCCTGCCCAGGCGCCGGAGCCACTGCCGGCGGCCATGCCCGCGACCGGCTTGGCCCTGCAATGGCTGGAATTATTCCCACAGTTGCCTGTCTCCGGTATGACAGGCAACATCGCCGCAAACTGTACGCTGATCGCCGCCGAGGGTGATGACTGGCTGTTGCACCTGGACCCGGGGCAGGGCGCGCTGTTCAACTCGACGCAGCAGCGCAGGCTGAACGACGCACTGAACCAGCAACTGGGCCGCGAGATCCGCCTGAAGATCGAGCTGATCCGCCCCGAGCAGGAAACCCCGGCCCAGGCCGCCTCGCGCAAGCGCGCCGAGCGCCAGCATGACGCCGTGGTGTCGATCGAACAGGACCCGCTCATCCAGCAGATGATCCGGCAGTTCGGCGCGACGGTCAGGCAGGATACTATTGAGCCTGTAGACGCCCTGGCCAGCCAGGGCCAATGAACGGATAACCATGCGGCCGGCCCTGTGCCGGGCCGCATCACATGACCCAATCGAGGTATACCCCCATGATGAAAGGTGGCATGGCCGGCCTGATGAAGCAGGCCCAGCAGATGCAGGAAAAGATGCAGAAGATGCAGGAAGAGCTGGCCAATGCGGAAGTCACCGGCCAGTCCGGTGGCGGCCTGGTCAGTGTGGTGATGACCGGTCGCCACGACGTCAAGCGCGTCAGCATCGACCAGAGCCTGATGTCGACCGACGCTGACGACAAGGAAGTGCTCGAGGACCTGATCGCCGCCGCGCTGAACGACGCCGTGCGCAAGATCGAGCAGAGCAGCCAGGAAAAGATGGGTGGCATGACCGCTGGCATGCAGCTGCCGCCTGGTTTCAAGATGCCGTTCTGAGTCGTTGTTCAGGCAACGCCATGTGCCCCGTCTGATAGGCGTTGGGCCCTCGAAGACCCGATGCTCGCATCGGGTTTTTGTTGCCTCTCGAAAAAGACATCGAAGCGCGAAAAACAGCAATGGTTCGTAATTGATTTTGCCCGCGGTGATCGCATAGTATGCCGCACCCCTCAAATGGCAATGTGCCATTTCTCGAAACTGTCCAGTTGTATGCCGAGTCGTTCGGTGCCAACTATCCAAAGACGCAGGTTTGCGGGTAAGCAGGATGCTGGGTGTGCTCAAAAGGATGTGTTCATGTTTCGCGCTCAACAGGTCGTCGTTCTAGCCTGGCTGTTCTCCTCGTGTACCCTGGCCGCGTCTGGCTCGGACCGCGCCGAATTGATGGCTGTCTATCGGCAAGCTGTCGAGCACAACACTGAAATCGCCGCTGCCCGTGCCGATTTTGCCGCCCGCCAGGAGGCCTTGCCCCAGGCTCGGGCCAATCTGCTGCCCGCCATCAGTGTCGGCTCGACTGTCGAATCAACCCGCCTGACTCGCGACGAACCCGAGCGCGTAGCGGCACGACGGTTCAGGCCAACCTCAAGCAACCGCTTTTTAACGCCGCTTTCTGGTTTGAGCTCAAAGCGGCCAAGACTAGCATTGCGCAAGCGGCATTGGAGTTGTCGGCGAAGGAGCAGGAACTGATCTTGAAGACCGCCGAGGTCTATTTCGAGACGCTGCGCGCCACCGATGAGCACGCCACCTCGCGTGCCGAAGAGTGCGCGCTCAAGCAGCAGCGCGACCAGGCGCAGGCTCGGCTCAAGGGCGGTTTGTCGAGCATTACCGATGTGTTGGACGCACAATCGGCCTACGACAATGCGATGGCCAATCGCAAACTGGCGCAACGACAGGTGGACGATGCCTTTGAGCAGTTGATTCGTCTGACGAACAAATCTTACGCGAGCATTGAAGGCATGCGCCACCAGATGCCCATCCATGCCCCGGTTCCCGATGACACCCAAGCCTGGGTCGATGCGGCGTTGGGGCAGAATCTGACGCTGCTGGCCAACAACTATGCCGTGCGGGCCGCAGAGGAAAATCTTAGCCAGCGGCGCGCCGGCCACGCCCCGACCGTCGATGCGGTGGTGTCCTATCGACGTGGCGACAATGACAGTTTTGGCTATAACAACCCAAGCGATTTCGGGCTCGACGGCTATCGCGGCAATGTCGCCCAGAGCAGCATCGCCCTGGAAATGAACCTTCCGCTATTCAACGGTGGGCGCACCAGCTCACAGTCGCGCGAGGCTTATCAACGCCTGATGCAGAGTGAAGAGCAGCGAGAGGGTCAACGCCGGGAAGTGGTCCTCGATGCGCGCAACTTCTTTCGTGCAGTCAATTCGGACATCGAGCAGATCCACGCGCGCAGGCAGACGATACAGTCGAGCCAGGAATCGTTGAAGGCCTCGAAAGTCGGGGCCGATATCGGTACGCGTAACACCGTCGATGTGCTCAATGCCCAACGCCAGTTGTTCAAGGCCGTGCGCGACTACAACAACGCCCGGTACGATTTCATCCTCAATAACCTGAGATTGAAACAGGCGGCCGGCATGCTGGCCGCCCATGATCTGCAGTCGCTCGCCGACTATCTGAAAGCTGACTACGAGCCACAACGCGACTTTCTACCGCCGGAGCTGATGTCTGCCTCCGTTGCGGGATTATCCCGACATTAGCCAGAACCTCGCCGCCATGCCTGACCTTGTTCAGGTATGAGAGGGCGTGTGCCCACCCGTGTTCGGGGGCACGCCGTCGGCAATATCCTCCTGTGTATTCGACGATTCACCAGCATGGAAGCACTTATGCAAGGACCCAGGGCCGACGCGGCCCAACCCAAAGGCGCACTCGACACAGGTTTGGCCTGCCTTGCCATGTTGGCGCGCTTTCACAATCTCGCGGTTTCACCCGAACAACTGGCCCATGAGTATCTCGCTCAGGGTCAGGCCTTCGGCAGGGCCGAGATCCTGCTGGCGGCCCGTCAGCTCGACCTGAAAGCCAAGGCGATCCGCACCACCTTCGAGCGGCTGGCGCGAACGCCATTGCCCGCCATTGCCTGCGACAGCGACGGGGGCTTTTTCATCATTGCTCGTATCGATCAGGGCAAGGTGCTGATCCACGATCCCCTGTCCCAGCGCCCGGAACTGCTCGATGCCGAGCAACTGCATGCACGCTGGGGTGGCGAAATGATTCTGCTGCGCTCCCAGGCATCGTTGGCGACCGAGTTGTCCCGATTTGATTTCACCTGGTTCATTCCTGCCATCGTGAAGTACCGCAAGCTGCTTGGCGAAGTCTTGCTGGTATCGTTCGTGCTGCAGATCTTCGCGTTGCTGACGCCGTTGTTCTTCCAGGTGGTCATGGACAAGGTGCTGGTGCACCACGGTTTGACCACGCTGGATGTGATCGCCACCGGCCTGCTGGGCATCATGCTCTTCGAAACCATCCTGAGTGGTTTGCGCAGCTATGTCTTTGCCCACACGGCCAGCCGTATCGACGTCGAGTTGGGTTCCAGGTTGTTTCGGCACCTGGTGACGCTGCCGCTGTCGTACTTCCAGGCCCGGCGCGTTGGTGACTCGGTCGCCAGGGTACGTGAGCTGGAGAATATCCGGAGTTTCCTGACCGGCAATGCCATCACGCTGTTGCTGGATGTGCTGTTCTCGGTGGTGTTCATCGCCGTGATGTTCTTCTACAGCGGCTGGTTGACACTGGTGGTGCTGTTGTCGCTGCCGCTTTACTTCGTTGTCTCGCTGGTGATCACCCCGATGCTGCGCGCGCGGCTGAACGAGAGCTTTGCCCGCGGTGCGGAGAACCAGGCGTTTCTGGTGGAGACGGTCAATGGCATCGACACGCTCAAGTCGATGGCGGTCGAGCCACAGGTGACGCGCAAGTGGGACAACCAGCTGGCAGCGTATGTCAGTGCCGGGTTCAAGACCCAGACCCTGTCCACCATCGCCAATGAAAGTGTTTCCCTGATTGGCAAGCTGGTGACCGTGGCAACACTCTGGCTCGGTGCGCGCCTGGTGATCGATGGGCAGCTTTCCGTCGGCCAGCTGATTGCGTTCAACATGCTCGCGGGGCGGGTGAGCCAGCCGATCATGCGCCTGGCTCAGTTGTGGACCAATTTCCAGCAGACGGGCGTTTCGGTCGAGCGCCTGGGCGATATTCTCAACACCCAGACCGAGCTGTCGCAGGCGACCCGCAGCGCGTTGCCCACACTCAAGGGGCACATCGAGTTCGACCAGGTGCATTTCCGCTACCGGCCCGACGGCTCCGAGGTATTGCGTGGCGTCAGCCTGGACATCAAGGCCGGTGAGGTGATTGGTGTAGTTGGGCGCTCAGGGTCGGGCAAAAGCACACTGACCCGGTTGTTGCAGCGCCTCTATGTACCTGAGCGAGGTCGAGTGCTGGTCGACGGCATGGACTTGGCACTGGCCGATGTCTCGTCGTTGCGCCGACAGATCGGCGTGGTGCTGCAGGACAACATGCTGTTCAACCGCAGCATCCGCGAGAACATTGCCCTCAGCGATCCCGGTGCGCCGCTGGAGGCGGTGATGCATGCCGCCAGGATGGCCGGTGCGCATGACTTCATCCTGGAGCTGGCGGAAGGTTACGACACCATCGTCGGTGAACATGGTGCCTCGTTGTCCGGTGGTCAACGCCAGCGCGTGGCGATTGCCCGGGCGCTCATCGGCAACCCGCGGATCCTGATCTTCGACGAG
Source organism: Pseudomonas sp. TE6288 (assembly GCF_054062095.1). Taxonomy (NCBI): domain Bacteria; kingdom Pseudomonadati; phylum Pseudomonadota; class Gammaproteobacteria; order Pseudomonadales; family Pseudomonadaceae; genus Pseudomonas; species Pseudomonas sp. TE6288. The sequence goes on along the minus strand of NZ_JBSSEW010000009.1, from coordinate 100,587 downwards.
GCGACCAGTGCGCTGGACTATGAGTCCGAGCGCATCGTCCAGCAGAACATGCAGACCATCTGCAAGGGCCGCACGGTCATCATCATTGCGCACCGGTTGTCGGCGGTGCGCGATGCCCACCGGATCGTGGTGATGGATCGTGGGCAGATCGTCGAGCAGGGCACTCATGCGCAACTGCTGGAACACCAGGCGGGGTACTACTCGCGCCTGCACCGTTTGCAACAAGGATAGTGGCCATGCGTGAACCTTCCGCCAAACGTGAACTTTGGCAGCGCTACCGGCGTGCCTGGAGCCAGGCCTGGCGCCGACGCAAACAGTTGGACGCACCGCCGCGCCTGGCGCACGAGGTGCAGTTCCTGCCGGCCGCGCTGGCCTTGCAGGAGCAGCCCGCGCACCCGGCTCCACGCTACATCCAGTGGGTCATCATGCTGTTTGCCGCACTGGCGCTGGCTTGGGCATGCTTGGGCGAGATCGAAGTCGTGGCGACGGCCCGTGGCAAGGTGGTGGCCAGTGGCAAGAGCAAGATCATCCAACCGAGCGAAGTGGCGGTGGTCAAGGCGATTCGGGTCTTCGATGGCCAGGTGGTGAGGGCGGGTGACGTGCTGGTGGAGCTCGACACGAGCGCTTCCGGCGCCGACGTCAAGCGCTTGCAAAGCGAGTTGCTGGCTGCGCAGGTCGATCGTGCGCGAGCCAGCGCCTTGCTCGAGTCGATCCAGGGCAACCAGGCGCCAGGCTCTCTGGCGCGTTACCTGCCGGAGGCCGGGGCCGAGCAGGTGCAAGCGGCACAACGCTGGTTGCAGGGGCAGTACCTGGAAATGCGCAATGCGTTGGACCAGGTGAGCGCGGAGATCGAGCAGCGTTCGGCGGAAATCCAGTCAGCCAAGGCCATTGTCGCCTCCTTGCAGCAGACGCTGCCGATTACTCGCCGCCTGGCCGAGGACTATCGCGCCTTGCTTGAGCAGCAGTATGTGCCGCGTCACGCCTACCTGGAAAAACAGCAGGCGTTGTTCGACCAGGAGCGCGACCTGGCCGTGCAGCAAGCGCGGGTGATCGAATTCACGGCCAGCCGCAAGGAGGCCGAGCGCCGCTGCGAGGGCACCCTGGCGCAGACCCGTCGCAGCATGCTTGACCTGCAGCAGCAAGCAGAACAGCAAGTTGCCTCGTTGACCCAGGAGCTGAAAAAAGCCGAGCAGCGTGACCATCTGATGAGTCTCACCGCGCCTGTGGACGGCACCGTGCAGCAACTGGCGATCCACACCGTCGGTGGCGTGGTGACGGCCGCGCAACCGTTGCTGGTCATCGTGCCCAGCGACCAGCCAGTGGAGGTCGAGGCAATGCTGGAGAACAAGGACGTGGGGTTTGTCCGAGAGGGGCAGCAGGCCAGCGTGAAAGTGGAAACCTTCACGTTCACCAAATACGGCACAGTGGCGGGCGAAGTCGTCAGTGTCTCCAACGACGCCATCGAGGATGAAAAGCGCGGGCTGATCTACAGCAGCCGCGTGCGCTTGTTGCAGGATTTCATCTGGGTGCGCGACCAGAAGGTGGCGCTTTCGCCAGGCATGTCGGTCACGGTCGAGATCAAGACCGACCGACGCAAGGTCATCGATTACTTCCTCAGCCCCTTGCAGCAGTATGCGAATGAAAGCCTGCGCGAGCGCTGAGGCCACGACCTGCTGATTGGTGTAATGGTCGTTTTGGGGAGTCTTGGATGTTGGAACTGAAGGCGTTGCTGGGGGCCGTGATCGGCCCTGCTTATCTCTGTGTGTTGCTGGCGAGCCTGGGGCTGTTGACGTTCAGGCCCGCGCACGCGGCGTCCTGGTTCATCTGGGGCTGTAGTCTGCCGCTGAGCGTTTTCTCCTATCTGGTCTGGATACAGGGCAGTGGCGGCGATCACTGGACGCTGCCGATGCTGGTCATCCAGCTTCTGGCGCTGGCGCAATTGGGTTGGTTGGGCGGCGTGTGTGCCTTGTTGGGGCGCATGGGCCGCTGGCGCGCCTTGAACAGGGCTGGCCTGGTCGTTTCCATGGTCTCCGTTGTGGGACATGGCGTTTTTCTGGGGGGGATCTTGATGTTTGGGTATGGCTCTTCATGACCCGGTCCTTCGCAAAGGTTGGTCAAGTTATCTAGTCAGAAGGAATTGAGCGATGGCGTTTAAAGAATCCACATTCGAGTACATAAAGAGCCAGGCTGAACGGGCCAAGGCGATTGCCAACGAGCTTGGCGCGGCGGATGTCACCGCTCAGGGCATACTCGGGGCGATTGGTGAAGAGTATGAGTCGCTAGGTACCGTCGACAAGATCCAGACGGCGCGGGTGTCCGCCTTCAGTCATGAAGAGATCAAAAGCAACTACGACAGCGTGGTGAAGGATAAGCAGATCCTGAGTGATGTGGTCTCGGCCGGATCGATCAAGAAAGGACTGATCAAATGGGACAACCCGGTACTCAATGATGTCGGGCCAGGCAATATCAAGATCCTGACCGCGATCGACCTGCTGGCAAAGTACAATACCGCCAACCCCGAGCAGGATCCGTTGGGCCTGAAAGGTTACAACGGGGACTACAAGTCGCTGGTCAGTGACCTCTCTGATGAAAAAAACAGTGCCAGCCTGAAGTTCGCCGCATTGATGTTGCAGGAAGGTCGCGCCTTCTATGCGGAGCGAGCGGGTGCCGCCTGGGCTCTTATGATCAGGACACCCAGGATGCGGTACTGATCACGTACTACAACAATGGCAGGGAGTGGGCTACTGCCAGGGCGGACAAGTTTGCCTCCGACAACCCCGGTGGCCAGTACGCGCCCAAGCCTGGTGGCGGTGTAAGCGGCGGCGAGGTCTACCTTGAGAATGCCGCGCAGATCAAGAAATACGTGGGCGTTCCTTCTATCCCCATTGCGTCGGTCAGTGACAATTACTTCAAGCTCGATATCAACAATGCGGGCAGCGTGACCGAGAAGGGCGCCACCGATCACGAGCGCAATGCCGCCCAGGTGGCCGATGGTCTGGTGCGCAGCGGTGGTGGCTGGACGATTACCTACGACCCCAACAAGCTCAATATCAACCAGATGCAAGGAAACTGGGTCAACAACACCTTTACCGCCGCCGCGACTCAGATCCTTGCCGACGGTTATCGCCCAGGCAACATCAACACCGCCAGTGATGTATTCGACTTCAGTCTGCGTGGCTCCAGCCAGGGGCTGTCCTATGGCAGTACCTTGGGTGCATTGCTGAACTCAGGCGATGCCCGCGCACGTCTGACCCTGCCTACCGACCCGTTGGTCCTGGACCTGAATGGCGATGGCGTGCGCTTGACCGATTACCTGACGGCCCCGGTGTTCTTCGACGCTGACAACGATGGCGGCAGTCTCGAGGAAACCGGCTGGGTCAGTGCCGAGGATGGCATTGTCGTGGTCGACACCAATGCCAATGGCAAAATCGACAACATCAGCGAGACCCTTTCCGAATACTTTGGCGGGGCGGCCGGCAGCAATGGCGATGCCGGCCAGAAGCGTTTCGCCAACGGTTTCGCCGCGTTGGCCAGTCTCGACAGCAATGCCGATGGGGTGTTCGACAGCCAGGATGCGGCCTGGTCGAGCGTCAAGGTCTGGGTCGATGGCAATCACGATGGCAAGAGCTGGCTGGACCTCAACGGCAATGGCAGCATCGAGACGGGTGAAGCCAGCGAGCTCAAGTCGCTGACCGAACTGGGCATCACCCGGATCAACCTGGGTAACCAGGCACAGAGCGGCGAAGTGCGTGACGGCAACGAAGTCCTGGCGCGCGGCACCTTTGTGCAGAACGGCGCGACCAAGGAAGCCATCGCTGCAAACTTCGTGGCCAACCCGAACGGACACGTGTTCAGCGCCAGTGGCAACGGCACGATCGTTTCCACCCAGGGGGCCGGGCAGGTGGCGCCGGTCAAGGGCTACGTTTCCGCTTCGACCACGGGAGAGCGCATCGATGTGGCGCTCAAAGGGGTCAATAATGCCACCGGTGGTTCAGGCAACGATGTGCTGTTGGGTGATGCCCAGAGCAACTGGCTGGCCGGTGGCCAAGGCAGTGACAGCTTCAATGGTGGGGCCGGTGACGATGTCCTGCTGATCGACGGTGACGACCTGCCCGGCAACATTCACGGTGGTGACGGCACCGACATCGTGCAGGTGCTCGGTGACAAGGGCGTGCGCCTGAACCTGGCCGAGGCCGGCGTGGAGATCGCCCAGGGCGGACGCGGTGATGACGTGTTCATCGGTGGGGGTAGCAGCACGGTCTACCTGCGTGGTGGCGATGGCGACGACGTGCTGGTCGGCGGTTCGGCCAACGATGCCCTCTCTGGCGAGGATGGCGATGACTTCATCAACGGCAATGCTGGCAATGACGTGCTGCGTGGCCACCGTGGGCGTGATCAGTTGTTCGGTGGCGAAGGCAACGATTTGATCGAAGGTGGCCTCGATGACGACAGCCTCAACGGCGGCGCCGGGGACGACGTACTGATCGGTGGTGCTGGCGACGATGTGATCGACGGTGGCGATGGCCTGGACGTCGTGGAACTGTCGGGTGATTTTGCCGACTACCGTCTGACTCGTACCGCCGAAGGTGTCTGGATCAGCGACACGGTGGCGGGCCGCGATGGCACAGACTTCTTGAAGAACGTCGAGAGCGCCAACTTCCGCAACCTCAAGCAGGTGGAGATTCCGAGCGCCACCAGCGCTGGCAGCGAGAACCCTCTGCTGGTCAAGGATGTCCTGGGCAAGGATCGGGCGGGTGTCGCCTTCGAGCGCACCAGCGCGCACCTGATCGGCAAGGAGCAGTTGCTGCAGAACGATATCGATTGGCAGCACGACGCCCTGCACATCACCGGCCTGTTCGAGGTAGTGGGGGGTAGCGCCAGCCTGACCCAGGCGGGGGACGTGCTGTTCACCCCGGATGCGACCTTCACGGGCGTGATGGGTTTCAAGTACACCGTGGCCGACGCCAAGGGCCATGCGGCGACCACGGTCGTCAACATGGGGACAGGTGAGAGCGCAACGATGCGCGCTGCCGTCTACCTGCGCACCGCTGACCTGCCGGCCGATCCGCTGGTGACCGACCAGTGGTACCTGTCCCAGGCCAATATCCTGCCAGTCTGGAAGGATTACACCGGCAAAGGTGTACGGATCGCCCAGGTCGAAATCCAGAGCCCGTTCGGCACCACGCGGGAAATCCTCGATTACCGCCATGCCGACCTCAAGGATAACCTCGACCCGCAGTGGCTGGCCAACGCGACCCCGGGGCAGATGGCCGGTGAGGGCAGTGGTGGCAAGTTCAGCGACCATGCGACGCTCGTCGCCGGTGTCATGGTCGCCTCGCGCAACGGTGAAGGCAGTGTCGGCGTGGCCTACGACGCCAGCATCGCCGGCTACTGGGTCGACAAGCATGACTTCACCAACCTGTCGCATATGCGCGAGTACGATGTGGTGAACCACAGCTGGGGCAGCAGCAACCACTTCGACCTGAAGTTCACGCCGACCGAACTGGGATTGATGCCCACGCCGTTCAAGCAGGCTATTGGCCAAGGGCGTGATGGCCTGGGCACGGTGATCGTCACGGCCGGCGGCAACGATCGTGAGAAAGGCGGCAACACCAACTACTCGAACCTCACCAACAGCCGCAGCAGCGTCATCGTGGGCGCGATCAACGCGACCACCGACCTGGGGGCCTTGCAGCTGGGCGGTAAGCCGTTCTCCAGCCCAGGGGCCAGTATCCTGGTCAGTGCACCGGGTTCAAATGTGACGTCGACCTCGCGCCTGGTTCAGAACGACAACGGCTCGACTTTTGGTAGTGACACCAGCGTCTCCCAGGGCACCAGCTTCGCGGCACCGATCGTCTCGGGCATCGTCGCGTTGATGTTGGAAGCCAACCCCACGCTGGGCTATCGCGACGTTCAGCAGATCCTTGCGATCTCCGCCCGCAAGGTGAATGACAGCGCCACCACCTGGCAGACCAATGGTGGCCAGAACTGGAACGGCGGCGGTATGCACGTTAGCCATGACTACGGCTACGGTGAAGTCGACGCCCGCGCGGCGGTGCGCCTGGCAGAAACCTGGAACAGCCAGCAAATCCTGACCAACGAACTCAGCCTGGCCACACCGTTGGATTCGGGCGTGCTCAATCGGCCAATCAGCGACGGGCAAGGTGCTGGGATCAGCCATTCGCTCAGCATGGGCAATGTCGACTTGCTGGCCGAGCATGTCGAGGTCAAGGTGAGCCTGACCCATGCCCGGCCCGGTGACTTGATCCTCAAGCTGATCTCGCCCTCGGGCACTGAGTCGATCCTGATGAATCGCCCTGGCAAGGCGCCTGGCAGTGATGCCAGTGATCGTGGCAATGCCAGCTTCGACGGCGCGCAGAGCCTGGACTATGTCTTTAGCACCGCGTTGCTGCGGGGCGAAGCGGTGCAGGGCAACTGGACGCTGCACGTGATCGACAGCGTGACGGGCGATATCGGCACGCTGAACAACTGGAGCCTGAATGTCTTTGGCAGGGGCGCCAGTGCCGACGACCAGTACGTGTACACCAACGAGTTCGCGCAACTCGCCGGGACGGGCGCACGCAATGTGCTCAACGACACCGATGGCGGCCAGGACACGATCAATGTGGCGGCCATTACCAGTGCCAGCAGCATCGACCTGGCCAAGGGCGAAGCTACTTTGGTCGGTGCGCGCCTGACCATTGCCAACCCAGGCCAGATCGAGCACCTGATCGGTGGGGAGTTCGCTGATACGCTGACCGGCAACGCGGCCAACAACACCCTCGTGGGTGGACGCGGCAATGATGTGCTGGCCGGCGGGGCCGGCATCGACACGCTGATCGGTGGGCAGGGCAACGATACCCTGAGCGGTGGTGCCGATACCGATTACTTCATCATCGACAAGGCTGCCGGGGACACCGACACCCTGACCGATTTCGTGATCGGTACCGACCGGATCGTGCTCTCCGGCTTTACCGCCGACACCTATGCGACGATGGCCATTTCCCAGCAAGGTGCCGATGCGCGTCTGGACCTCGGCGATGGGCAGGTGCTGGTGCTCCGGAATGTACAGGCCGCAGACCTGACATTGAGCAGTTTCATTCACACGCCGCAGGCCCTGCGTGTGAATCAGCTAACGCAAGCGTCGGGCTACGGTTTCGGCCTGGATGGCACGGCCACCGAGCGCAACCTGCCGAACACCAGTGGTGGTTTCCGGTACTGGACCAACGATGCGGGCGAGCGGGTGTTTGGTGGCACGGGGAGCGATACGATCCAGGGTGGCCTGGGGAACGATGTGCTGGTCGGTGAGACCTCCACCGACTCAGCCGTCGGTGGCAATGACCTGATCAACGGCGGCGAAGGCAACGATGTCGTGCGTGGGGGGGCAGGCGACGATGTGCTGTACGGTGGCGCGGGGCTGGATTACCTGGGGGCGATGCCGGCGACGATACCTTGTACCTGGAGGGTGACCAGGCGATCAGCGACCATGCCACCACCACGTTGCTGTCTGCGAACATCAACCTCAGTGGTGCGGCGACCCACACCGGCGCCTCGGTGGCCGGCGGTGCCGGCAACGATCGCTTCGTGCTGGTCGAAGACCTGCGCGCCAGCGCCTCGCAAGGTGTCATGGCCAACCTGATCGACGACTTCGAGGTGGGCAACCCCAAGGAAACGATCGACCTGTCGCAGATTCATGCGGTACGCGGCTTTGCCGACCTCAATTTCAGCACCGTCACCGTCGATGGCCAGCAGTACCTGCGGGTTTGGCTCGGGACCATGGCCAGTGGTACCCAATACCTGACGCTCAAGGGTGTGACTGCGGGCCAACTGTCCGCCAGCCACTTCACCTTTGGTCAGGGCGGCGCGCAACCCAAGGTGCTGTTGACTGGAACGGCGGGTAACGACCTGCTGGTGGGGGATGCCGGGGGCAATACCCTGGACGGTGGCGTCGGTGCCGATGTGATGGAGGGGCGGCTGGGTGATGACACCTATATCGTCGACCACCCTGGCGATGTCGTTAAGGAAGTGGTCGGTGGTGGCTACGATGTGGTCAAGTCCAGCGTTAGCCATGTCCTCGCCGATGAAGTGGAAGTCCTGCAGTTGCAAGGTTCGGCGGCCATCAACGGAACGGGCAACGGCTTGGCCAACCGGCTGGTTGGCAACGCGGGCAACAATATGCTCGATGGCGCCGGGGGCGCGGATGTGATGGTGGGCGGCCTGGGCGACGACATCTATGTGGTCGATGACGGCGCCGACCGCATCGTCGAGTCGGCCGACGAGGGCACGGACACCGTCCGCAGCTCGGTCTCCTTCACCCTGGCCACTCATCTCGAGAACCTCGAGCTGACCGGCGATGCTGACATCAACGGTACCGGCAACGCGGTCGACAACATCCTGCGTGGCAACCGTGGGGACAACCGGCTGGATGGCGCCCAGGGCGCTGACCAGATGCATGGCGGCGGGGGCAACGACAGTTACTTCGTCGATCATCTGGGTGACCAGGCGATCGAGGCGCCCGACAGTGGCTTCGACCGAGTCTTCGCCAGTGTGGACTTCTCTCTCGGGGCAAACGTCGAGCGCCTGGAACTGGTCGGGCCGGCCTTGAATGCAACGGGCAACAGCGCGGACAACGAACTGATCGGCAATACGCTGGACAACCGCTTGTACGGTGGCGCGGGCAACGACTTCCTGCAAGGTGGCAGCGGCAACGACCGCTATGTATTTGGTGCGGGGCACGGCCAGGACGTCATCAGCGAGGCGCTTGGTGTCGCAGGCGGTACCGACAGCATCGTCTTCGAGGCGGGTATCGAGGAGCGCGACGTGGCGGTCGAACACTCGGCCCAGGGCATGGTCCTGCGCCTGAACGACGGTCAGCAGATCGTCTCGGGTTGGACCGCCGCTGGCGGTCATGCTATCGAGCGCATCGAATTCGCCAACGGCAAGGTCTGGAACACCGCGACCCTGGCCACGCTGGCCAACCGCGTGCCCACGGTAGCTTCCGCGATCACCGACCAGAACGTGGCCGAGGACAGTCGATTTGTCCTGACCCTGGGCATGAACACGTTCAACGACGCCGATGCCGGAGATACCCTGACGCTGCGCGCTACCTTGACCGATGGCAAGCCGTTGCCGGGCTGGCTCAGCTTCGATGCGCCAACCCGTACCTTCAGCGGGACGCCGGGCAATGCCCAGGTCGGCCGCCTGGACATCCTGGTCACGGCGACCGACAAGGCGGGTGCCGCGGTGTCCGATGCTTTCAGCCTGAACATCGCCAACGTCAATGACGCGCCGCAGTTGGCCAATGCCATCGTCGACCTGAACCTCAAGAGTGGCCAGGCACTGCAATACGCGCTGCCGGCCAACACCTTCAGCGACGTCGACGCAGGTGACCGGCTGAGCTATCGGGCAACTCTCGCCAGCGGGGCGGCCCTGCCGGGCTGGCTGGTGTTCGATGCAGCCAGCCGTACCTTCAGTGGCACGCCGGTCGAGGGCGGCACGCTATCGATCAAGGTCACGGCGGTGGACCAGTCGGCGGCCGAGGCCAGTGATGTATTCGACATCGTCGTGAGCCCTGCCACGACCGTGATCAATGGCACGGCGGGTGCCGACAACCTGCGTGGGGATGCCCAGGCCAACACGCTCAATGGGTTGGCCGGCGACGATTACTTCTACGGTGGCGCCGGGGACGATGTGCTCAACGGCGGTGATGGCAATGACTCGCTTTACGGGGATATCGGCAACGACATCCTCGATGGCGGGGCAGGCAATGATCGGCTGTCGGGGGACACGGGCAACGACACCTACCGCTTCTACCGTGGCATGGGGCAGGACACGATCGTCGACTTCGATCCGACCGTGGGCAATGTCGACACCCTTCAGGTTGCCGCCGACATCACGCCGGCCGATGTACTGGTGAGCCGAGATGGCGGTTATCTCACCCTGGCGATCAAGGGCACGTCCGACAAAGTGACGATCACCTTCTTCAACGATGTCAACTACAGCTTCGAGCGTGTGCTGTTCGCCGACGGCACGACCTGGGACCTGGAGGCGCTGAAGAACATGACGCGCGGCACGCCCAGCCAAGGGGCCGATATGCTGTACGGGGATAGCGGCGCCGATGTGCTCGACGGGCTGGCGGGTAACGATCGGATCTATGGCGGTGCCGGCGATGACCGGCTCATCGGTGGGGCCGGTAACGACAACCTGTACGGTGAGGCGGGCAATGACACCCTCGAGGGTGGCGACGGCAACGACTCGCTCAACGGAGATGCTGGCAATGACATCCTGGATGGCGGGGCCGGTGATGACAGCCTCAGTGGTGGTCAGGGCGATGATGTCTACCTGTTCTACCGAGGGATGGGGCAGGACAGCATCAGCGAGTTCGACATGAGCGTCGGCAACAACGACACGATCAGGGTTGCCGCGGGGATCAGCGCGGCGGATATCACCCTGACCCGCGATCTCTGGGACTTGCAGCTGGGCATCAAAGGCACCACGGACCGGATGACCATCCGCAGCTACACCGACGCCAATTACCAGGTGGAGCGTGTGGCCTTCGCCGACGGTAGCGTCTGGACAGTCGACGACCTGCGGCGTCTGTCGCGGGTGGCGCCGAGCGAAGCCGCCGACACCGTCTATGGCGACGACAGCAACGAGCGGATCGATGGCCTGGCGGGCGACGACAAGCTCTATGGCTTGTCCGGTGACGACGTGCTCATCGGTGGGGCTGGCAACGACCAGCTCGATGGTGGCAACGGCAACGATACTCTCGACGGAGGCATCGGCAATGACACGCTGTCGGGTGGGGCAGGTAACGATACCTATCTGTTCCAGCGCGGTGGTGGGCAGGACACGATCTCCGACCGCGACTGGACCACAGGCAATGTCGATGTGATCAAGTTCGGCCCAGGCATTGTCGCGGCCGACGTCAAGGCATCGCGCCAAGGCGACAATCTGGAACTGGCAATCAGCGGCTCGACCGACAAGGTGACCGTCAGCAACTGGTTCTTCGCCAAGGATAACCAGGTCGAACAGGTTCAGTTCGCCGATGGCACGTCATGGGATGTGGCTACCGTGCAGGCCCTGGTCAAGGGCATGGCCACCCAGGGCGATGATGTGCTGCAAGGCGCGGAGGCGGTCGACGACACCCTCAACGGCCTGGGGGGGAACGACAAGCTCTACGGGCTCTCGGGCAACGACACCCTCAACGGTGGTGCCGGCAACGACATGCTCTATGGTGGGCCTGGGGCGGACATCCTCGACGGCGGTGCTGGCAATGACAAGCTTCAGGGGGATGCTGGCAATGACACGTACCTGTTCTACCGGGGTGCCGGGCAGGACGAGATCAGCGACTACGACTATCAGGCCGGTAACCTCGATGTGATCGAAGTCGCAGCGGGTATCGCGCCGTCCGACCTCAGCCTGAGCCGGGATCTGTCCAACCTGTACATCGGTATCAAGGGCAGCACCGACACGCTGAAGGTGAACAGCTGGTTCTCCAGCGCCTCGAACCAGGTCGAGCAGATCCGCTTCGCCGATGGCACACGCTGGGACGTCGACACGATCAAGACAATGGCCAGGGGCTCCGCAACCCAGGGTAACGACCAGCTGTTCGGTGACGAGACCCAGGCTGATGTGCTCAGTGGGCTTGACGGTGACGACAAGCTCTACGGGTTCGCCGGCAACGACACGTTGCTGGGCGGCAAGGGCGCCGACGAGCTGTATGGTGACAGTGGCGCCGACACACTTGATGGTGGGGCCGGCAACGATCGCCTCGAAGGGGGAACCGGTGACGACCTCTACAAGTTCGAACGTGGAGGAGGCCGGGACGTCATCAACGACTTCGACAGCGACACCAACATAGATGTGCTGCAGTTTGGCCCGGGAATTTCGGCCGAACAGCTGTGGTTCCGCAAGAATGGCTGGGATCTCGAGGTCAGTGTGATTGGCACAGACGACCAGGTGACGGTCTCCAAATGGTCGTTCTGGGGCGCGGGCAACTGGGAGAAGGCGCAGCATGTCGAACAGTTCCGCACCAGTGATGGCAAGGTCTTGCTCGATGGCCAGGTCGACCAGCTGGTTTCGGCGATGGCAGCGTTCGCGCCGCCCGCGGCAGGGCAGATGACATTGCCGCAGAACTACAAGGAGGCACTCGACTCCGTCATTGCCAGCAACTGGCAGTAAGGGCAGACAGGTACGTGGCCTGAAGGGCACGTACCTGTGCAGGCCGACCGCTTGTACACCCCCAAGGTGTGGAAGCGGTCGGGACGTCTTGATGCATCCCCTCAGCTCATCATCATGCGCCTTGTGAACGCAGGGCCTGTTCACGGGTCAACCGCAACGGTTGGTCATCGTTCGCCTTTGATTTGACGCTGCCCACCTTGCTCGGTATAAACCGCGTCTTATTGATCTGTCAGGCCATTCCCATGAGCTTCAGCCCCCTGATCCGCCAACTGATCGACGCCTTGCGCATCTTGCCCGGCGTCGGCCAGAAAACCGCCCAGCGCATGGCCCTGCAGCTGCTGGAGCGTGACCGCAGTGGCGGCACGCGCCTGGCCCAGGCCCTGAGCCAGGCTATGGAGGGTGTCGGTCACTGCCGCCAATGCCGCACGCTGACCGAGCAGGAACTCTGCCCGCAGTGCGCCGACCCGCGCCGTGACGACACGCAACTGTGCGTGGTCGAGGGGCCGGTGGATGTGTACGCAGTGGAGCAGACCGGCTATCGAGGTCGCTACTTCGTGCTCAAGGGGCATCTCTCGCCGCTGGACGGGCTGGGGCCGGATGCCATCGGCATTCCACAGCTGATGGCGCGGATCGAGGAGCAGGGCACCTTCAGTGAGGTGATCCTGGCCACCAACCCCACGGTGGAAGGGGAGGCGACGGCGCACTACATCGCCCAGCTGCTGGCCGAGAAGGGCCTGACTGCCACGCGCATCGCCCATGGCGTGCCGTTGGGTGGCGAGCTGGAATTGGTGGATGGCGGGACGCTGGCTCACGCCTTTGCCGGGCGCCGGCCGATTTCGCTGTAAGTCGTTGCAAAGTATCGCGGGGCCAGTCGCATCGGCGCACCGCCGCTCCCGCGCAGATCAACATGCGTGGAAGCGGCGGTGCGCCGATGCGACTGGCCCCGCGATCGTTTTGAAGGCGAACTCAGTATTCGCTCAGGGAAAACTCGGTCAGGCAGAAGGTCGGCACCCCGGCCGCCTGCAGGCGACGCGAGCCTTCCAGTTCCGGCAGGTCGATGATCGCCGCCGCCTCGAACACTTGCGCACCGGTGCGGCGCACCAGGTTGGCGGCCGCCAGCAGGGTGCCGCCGGTGGCAATCAGGTCATCGAAGATCAAGACCGAATCCCCATCGCAGAGACTGTCGGCATGCACTTCCAGGAAGGCCTCGCCGTATTCGGTCTGATAGCCCTCGGACAGCACGTCAGCCGGCAGCTTGCCCTGCTTGCGGAACAGGATCAGCGGCTTGTTCAGCTGGTGAGCAATGATCGAGCCAATCAGGAAGCCTCGCGCGTCCATGGCGCCGATATGGCTGAACTCGGCCTCGACATAGCGCTCGATGAACTGGTCGGCGACATAGCGCAGCCCGCGCGGCGACTGGAACAGCGGGGTGATGTCGCGGAAGATCACGCCCGGCTTGGGGAAGTCCAATACCGGGCGGATCAAGGCTTTGAGGTCGAAGGTGTCGCTGTGCATGGGGCGGGTATCCTGGAAAAACTCGGCGTCAGTATACCCTTTTAGCGCGGCGATCAGACCTCGAGTGCACCACCGGCTAGCGCGCACAACTGGATCGGGTCGAGAATGTGCACTTCCTTGCCCTCGGCCTTGAGCAGGCCGTTCTGCTGGAAGCGGGTGAACACGCGCGACACGGTTTCCACCGCCAGGCCCAGGTAGTTGCCGATCTCGTTGCGCGACATGCTCAGGCGGAACTGGTTGGCCGAGTAACCACGGGCGCGGAAGCGCGCCGACAGGTTGACGAGGAAGGTGGCGATGCGCTCGTCGGCGGTCTTTTTCGACAGCAGCAGCATCATCTGCTGGTCGTCACGGATCTCGCGGCTCATCACCCGCATCAGCTGACGGCGCAGCTGTGGCAGCTGTACCGAGAGTTCGTCGAGGCGCTCGAAGGGGATCTCGCACACCGAGGTGGTTTCCTGGGCCTGGGCCGACACCGGGTAGGCCTCGGTGTCCATGCCGGACAGGCCGACCAACTCGCTGGGCAGGTGGAAACCGGTGATCTGCTCTTCACCGCTGTCGCTGAGGCTGAAGGTCTTGAGGGCGCCGGAACGTACTGCGTAGACCGAGCCGAAATTGTCACCCTGGCGGAACAGGAACTCGCCTTTCTTCAGCGGGCGGCCGCGTTTGACGATTTCATCCAGTGCGTCCATGTCTTCCAGGTTCAGGGACAGGGGCAGGCACAGGGGGGCCAGGCTGCAATCCTTGCAGTGGGCCTGGTTGTGTGGGCGCAGTTTTACTGGCTCGGACATTTCTTTCGATCCTTGTGGGAAAGCACACATAAGCCGTAAGGATAACCTGCGGCATGGGCTGTAGGCCAGTGTGCGCATTTTTGGTGCACGCTAGCAGCGGTGCGGAAGGTGTGTCCCGTCACCGTTCAACTGTCCATAGTGTGCCTCGAAAGGCGGGCTGTCCATGCGGTGAAACGCCTCAAGCGCCTCAGATCACCCGCGAGAAACGCTGGCGGTTCTGCTGCGCGAGGTAGGCGTCGAACACCATGCACACCGAGCGCGCCAGCAGGCGGCCGGCCGGCAGGATGCGGATGCCCTTGGCGTCCAGGCTGATCAGGCCGTCGCGTTGCATGGCTTGCAGTTGTGGCCACTGCTCCTTGAAGTAGCCGCGAAAATCGATGGTGAAGGCGTGTTCGATCGCTTCGAAATCCAGTTCGAAGTGGCAGATCAGTTGCTGGATCACTGCGCGGCGCAAGCGATCGTCCTGGTTGCACATCAGGCCGCGCTGGGTCGCCAGCTGGGCGGTGGAGAGGGAGTCCTGGTAGGTGTTGAGGTCGCTGCTGTTCTGGCAGTAGAGGTCGCCGATCTGGCTGATCGCCGACACGCCCAGGCCGATCAGGTCGCAGTGGCCGTGGGTGGTGTAGCCCTGGAAGTTGCGTTGCAGGGTGCCTTCTTCCTGGGCGATGGCCAGCTCGTCGTCGGGCAGGGCGAAGTGGTCCATGCCGATGTAGCGGTAGCCGGCGGCGGTCAGTTGGTCGATGGTGGCGTGCAGCATCTCCAGCTTGGCCGCCGGGGCCGGCAGGTCACTACTGTCGATGCGCCGCTGGGGCATGAAGCGTTCGGGTAGATGCGCGTAGTTGAATACCGACAGACGGTCGGGCTGTAGGCGGATCACTTCCTCGACGGTGCGGGCGAAACCTTCCGGGGTCTGCTTGGGCAGGCCGTAGATCAAGTCCAGGTTGATCGAGCGGAACTGCAGGGTGCGCGCTGCTTCGATCAGCGTGCGGGTCTGCTCCAGGCTCTGCAGGCGGTTGACCGCGCGCTGCACGGCGGGGTCCAGATCCTGCACGCCGAGGCTGACACGGTTGAAGCCCAGCTCGCGCAACAGGCCCATGGTCGACCAGTCGGCCTCGCGCGGGTCGATCTCGATGCCGTAGTCGCCGGAGTCGTCGTCCAGCAGGTGGAAGTGCTGGCGCAGGGTGGCCATCAGCTGGCGCAGTTCCACATGGCTGAGAAAGGTCGGCGTGCCGCCGCCGAAATGCAGCTGCTCGACGACTTGCTTGGGGTCGAGGTGGCAGGCGATCAGCTGGATTTCCTGCTCCAGGCGTTGCAGGTAGGGCGCGGCGCGGCCGCGGTCCTTGGTGATGACCTTGTTGCAGGCGCAGTAGTAGCAGATGTTGGCGCAGAACGGCACATGTACGTACAGCGACAGCGGGCGGGTGGCGCGGCGGCTCTCGCGCAGGGCGTGGAGCAGGTCGAACGAGCCCACTTCGCCATGCAACTGCACAGCGGTCGGATAGGAGGTGTAGCGTGGCCCGGCCAGATCGTAGCGACGAATCAGGTCGGCGTCCCAGCGTAGGTCGTCGAGCATGTGGGTAGTCCCCGGATAAAGCTGCAGTGTCCGGAGTCTAGGGGCGCTTGTAAGAAGTCGTGTTGATTTGTATCAGGAGATCTGGCGGTCGCAGCAGCCCCTCAATGCCCCATGAGCCAGTGCTGGTGAGGACCGGGCAGGGTCCACAGGCCAAAGAGAATTACCAGCACGCCGCCGGCCATGCGCACTCCGCGATGGCGCAGCAGGCTACCCACCCGCTCGGCCGCCAGCCCCGTGGCCAGCAGCACCGGCCAGGTGCCCAGGCCGAACGCCAGCATCAGCGCCGCGCTGTGCAGTGCATCGCCCTGGCTCGCCGCCCACAGCAGGGTGCTGTACACCAGCCCGCACGGCAGCCAGCCCCACAGGGCGCCCAGCAGCAAGGCGCGGGGCAGGCTGGAAACCGGCAGCAAGCGCGTGGCCAGCGGCTGCACATGGCGCCAAAGCCCGCGCCCGAGTGCCTCGATACGGGTCAGGCCGCTCCACCAGCCGGCCAGGTACAGGCCCATGGCGATCAGCAGCAACGCGGCCGCGACCCGCAAACCGGTCGCCAGCGGGCTGCTGGCCAGGGCCACGCCAGCCAGGCCCAACAGCAAGCCGGCGGCGGCATAGCTGAGGATACGCCCGAGGTTGTAGGCCAGCAGCAGGCGCAGGCGCCGGCTGCGCTGTTCGGGGGGGATGGCCAGGGTCAGGGCGCCCATCAGGCCGCCGCACATGCCCAGGCAATGGCCGCCCCCGAGCAGGCCCAGGACCAGCGCCGAGCCCAGCAGGGGGATCAGTTCAGGCACGCGGGGCAGGGTCCTGGTCTTCGGGTTTCTCGCCCTTGGGCTTTACGGCGGCCTGGTGGCAGGGGTCCTGGTCATCGAACAGGATGCTGTGGGCCGGGCCTTCCAGATCGTCGTACTGGCCGCTGTCCACCGCCCAGAAGAAGATGTACACGGCGACACCGACCAGCAGCAGGGCGGCGGGGATCATCACGTAGAGGGCGGGCATAGCGGTTTCCTTTCGAGCGACGCGGGCTCGCGCCCGGGCGGCGTCACGCCGCTGGGCAGCCGGGTCAGGCGCAGGGCGTTGAGCACCACGATCAGCGAGCTGACCGACATGCCGATCGCCGCCCACACCGGGGTGATCCAGCCGAGCGCGGCGAACGGCAGCATGAGGCCATTGTACAGCGTCGCCCAAAGCAGGTTCTCGATAATGTTGCGGCGGGTCCGGCGGGCCAGGTCGAAGGCCTGCACCAGCGCCTGCAGGCGGTTGGACAGCAGCACCGCGTCGGCGCAGGTCTTGGCCAGGTCCGTGGCGCTGCCCATGGCGATGCTGATGTCGGCGGCGGCCAGCACCGGTACATCGTTGACGCCGTCGCCAAGCATCAGCACCTTGCGCCCTTCACCCTGCAGCGTTTTCAGGCGGGCGAGCTTGTCGTCCGGACGCAGGCCGCCGACGGCCTGGTCGATGCCCAGTTGCGCGGCCACCTGCGCGACCATTGGCGAACTGTCGCCGGACAGCAGCAGCGTATTCCAGCCGCGTGCCTTGCAGGCCGTCACCAGATCCTGGGCGTCGTCGCGCAGGCGGTCATCCAGGCCGAACCAGGCCAGTGGCCCTTGCCGGTCCCCGAGCAGCAGCCATTGCCCGTGTGGCTCCGGCACGGTGGGTACCTCGGCGCCGCTGAGTGCGCAGACGAAGGTGGCCTGGCCGATACGCAGGCGCTGGCTTGCCAGCATGCCTTCCAGGCCCAGCCCCGGCACGGCAGTGACGGTTTCGGCCGCCTGTGTGGCGCGCCCGAAGGCACGGGCGATGGGGTGTTCGGAACGGTTCTCCAGCGCCGCCGCCAGCGCCAGGCACTGGTCAGCGTCCAGTCGGCCCAGCGGGCGGATGCTGCGCAGGGCCAGGCGGCCTTCGGTGAGGGTGCCGGTCTTGTCGAAGATCACCGTGTCGATCTGGTTGAGGCCTTCGAGCACATGCCCGCGGGTCACCAGCAGGCCGAGCTTGTGCAGGCTGCCGGTGGCGGCGGTGAGAGCGGTGGGGGTGGCCAGCGACAGGGCGCAAGGGCAGGTGGCGACCAGCATGGCCAGGACGATCCAGAACGCCCGGGGCGCATCGAGCTGCCACCAGACGACACCGATCACCGCGGCGGCGACCAGGGTGAACAGCAGGAACCATTGCGAGGCGCGGTCGGCGATCTCCGCCAGGCGCGGTTTCTCCGACTGGGCGCGCTCCAGCAGGCGGACGATGGCCGACAGGCGCGAATCCTGGCCCAGGGCCTGGACCTCGACCGTCAGCGTGCTTTCGACGTTGAGGGTGCCACCGGTCACCCGGTCGCCGACGCGGCGCGCCAGGGGCAGGTACTCACCGGTCAGCAGTGATTCGTCGACGCTGGAGCGACCGTCGACGATGAGCCCGTCGGCCGGGATGACGGCCCCAGGCAGCACCTGCACACGGTCGCCGCACTGCAGTTCGCCGAGCAGGATGCGTTCGCCCTGGCCGTTGGCGTCCAGGCGCAGGCACGACGCCGGCAGCAGGTTGACCAGCTGCGCGGTGGCCGCCGCGGTGCGTTCGCGGGCGCGGCGCTCCAGGTAGCGGCCGGTGAGCAGGAACAGGGCGAACATGCCCACGGTGTCGAAATACAGCTCGCCATGGCCGGTGATGGCGGTCCAGATCCCGGCGCAGTAGGCCAGGGCGATGGCCAGCGACACCGAAAGGTCCATGGTCAGGTGGCGGGTGCGCAGGTCGCGGGCCGCGCCCTTGAAGAACGGTGCGCAGCTGTAGAACACGATGGGCGTGGTGAGGAACAACGCGACCCAGCGCAGGATGGTGTGCAGCTCGGGCGACAGGTCGATGTTGAATTCCGGCCAGGTGGCCATGGTCGCCATCATCGCCTGGAACCACAGCAGCCCGGCCACGCCCAGGCGACGCAGGGCGCTGCGATTTTCCCGGGCCAGCTGTTCGGCGGCCTGGTCGGGCTGGTAGGGGTGGGCGGCATAGCCGATGTGGCGTAGCCCGGCCAGCAGCTGCGACAGTGGCAGTTGCTGGTCGTCCCAGTTGACCAGCAGGCGATGGTTGGACAGGTTCAGCCGGGCGTCGACGACGCCGGGCAGGGTGCGCAGGTGCTTCTCGATCAGCCAACCACAGGCGGCGCAGCTGATGCCCTCGACCAGCAAGGTGGCCTCGGCCAGTTCGCCTGTGTGGCGCACGAAGGTCTGCTGCACGTCGCTGCGGTCGTATAGGGCCAGCTCGTCCTGGAGTTGGCGGGGCAGGGCCTCGGGGTTGGCGCTGGTGTCGCTGCGGTGCTGGTAGTAGTGCTCCAGGCCCCCGGCGACGATGGACTCTGCCACTGCCTGGCAGCCGGGGCAGCAGAATGCCCGGGGCTCGCCAAGCACCACGGCGGTGAAGCGGCTGCCGGCGGGGACGGGCAGGGCGCAGTGGTAGCAGGGGGTGGGTTGGCTCATCGACATCTCTTCTTGCTGCAGCGGGTTCGTGGCAGCGGGCTTGCCCCGCGATGGGCCTGGAATGCTGGTTTTCAGGCCCGCCCCCACGAGGTGTGGTGTGTCGCTGTTACTGGTGCTCGGCCCCTTGAATGGCTTCATCGCCCAGCTGCAAGGTCACCCCATGCTCGACCTTCTCCTCCTCGAACAACCGCCACACATGGTCGTCCTGGCTGCCGAGCAGCTCGACGAAGCGCCGGCCGTCGACCTTGTCGTCCAGCTGGCCGACATAGCGGCCTGGCTCGGTGCGTGCCAGCTGCACCTTGCGGTCCTTGGCCGGCTGGGTCGGCGAGATCAGGTTCAGCTCCAGCGCCTGCGGGTCGCTGTTGCCGGTCAGGCGCACTTCGACCTCGCCGGTCAGCTCGTCCAGGTGCACGCTGGCCTTGAGGTTGAGGGTCTGGGCCAGCAGCTCGCGGTCCAGCGAACGGTTGATACCCTTGCCGGCCTCGTAGTAGTTGTCGTTGACCAGGTTGTCCGGGTTGCGCACGGCGATGCTGACCATGGTCAGGCTCAGGCACACCGAGGTGGCCAGGATGCCGATGATGATCCAGGGCCAGAGGTGCTTGTACCAGGGGCTGGCGGCGGTGGCGGCAGGCATTGTCTAGGTTCTCTTTCAGCGGATCTGTGGGCCGATGAAGCGGCTCTTGGCTTCAACCTGGCTGGCGCTGTCGTCAGCGTCCTTGAGGATGAAGGTGATTTCGTTGGTGGTCGAGGGCAGCTGCTCCGGTGCGACCGACAACTGCACCGGCAGGTTGACGATATCGCCGGCGGCCACGCGGATCTCGCGTTGGCCTTCGAGCTTGAGGTCGGGCAGGCCGGCGGCGTCGAGCACGTAGACGTGGTCGCGCTGGTCCTTGTTCATCACCTTGAGGCTGTAGACGTTCTCGATCCGGCCTTGTGCGTTCTCGCGGTACAGCACGCGGTCCTTGGCCACGTCGAAGCCCACCAGCGAACGGGTGGCGAAGGCGGTGACCAGAGCGCCGATCATCACCAGCAGCACCAGGGCATAGCCGATCAGGCGCGGGCGCAGCATGTGGGTCTTCTGCCCGGACAGGTTGTGCTCGGTGGTGTAGCTGATCAGGCCCTTGGGGTAGTTCATCTTGTCCATGATGCTGTCGCAGGCGTCGATGCAGGCGGCGCAGCCTATGCACTCGATCTGCAGGCCGTCACGAATGTCGATGCCGGTGGGGCAGACCTGCACGCACATGGTGCAGTCGATGCAGTCGCCCAAACCCTTGGCCTTGTAGTCGATGTCCTTCTTGCGCGGGCCGCGGGTTTCGCCGCGGCGCGGGTCGTAGGAAACGATCAGGGTGTCCTTGTCGAACATCACGCTCTGGAAGCGCGCGTACGGGCACATGTAGATGCACACCTGCTCGCGCAGCCAGCCGGCGTTGCCGTAGGTGGCCAGGGTGAAGAAGCCGACCCAGAAGTAGGCCCAGCCATCGGCTTGGCCGGTGAAGAACTCGATCGCCAGTTCGCGGATCGGCGAGAAGTAGCCGACGAAGGTCATGCCGGTGACGAAGCCGATCAACAGCCACAGGCTGTGCTTGGCCAGCTTGCGCAGGAGCTTGTTGGCGCTCATGGGCGCCTTGTCCAGCTTCATGCGCTGGTTGCGGTCGCCTTCGGTGACTTTCTCGCACCACATGAACACCCATGTCCACACGCTCTGCGGGCAGGTGTAGCCGCACCAGACCCGGCCGGCGTACACGGTGATGAAGAACAGGCCGAAGGCGGCGACGATGAGGATGCCCGAAAGCAGGATGAAGTCCTGGGGCCAGATGGTGGCGCCGAAGATGTAGAACTTGCGCTCGGGCAGGTTCCACCACACGGCCTGGTGGCCGCCCCAGTTCAGCCAGACGGTGCCGAAATACAGCAGGAACAATACCGCGCCACCGACCATCCGCAACCTGCGGAAAATGCCGGTGAAGGCGCGGGTATAGATTTTTTCGCGCGAGGCGTAGAGATCGACGGAATCCTTCCCTTTGCTGGCAGGCGGGGTGACGTCATGTACCGGAATTTGCTTGCTCATCATCAAGTCCCACGGCAGTGGAGAAATGCCGCGGCCAGTGCGTGCCGGCCGCAGTCTCGCGCGTTCTGCTAGCGCTCTGCGGCCCATGATACGCCTGTGATAGCGCATGCGGGGCGCACTGCGACACTTAGTCGCGTTGGGTTCGTGGTGTGAATCGTGTTATGGCGGGTGTCAATTGATCCATGTCAGTCGCGGCTGTTTTTGCATGTGCTGAAACAACCATGGGAGCGGCGTGCCGCCGCTCCCATGGTTCGACATCACTCGGCTTGTGGGGCCTGCTGCTGTTCCTGGTGCGACAGGCTATACACGTACGCCGCCAGCAGATGCACCTTGTCGTTGCCCTGCATCTGCGCCTGGGCCGGCATCTGGCCCTGGCGACCATAGCGGATGGTCTGTTGCAACTGGGCGAAGCTCGAACCGTAGATGAACGCTTGCGGGTGGGTCAGGTTGGGCGCGCCCATCGCCGGGGTGCCCTTGCCTTCGGGGCCGTGGCAGGCCACGCAGTTGGTGGCGAAGATTTCCTTGCCCTTGGCCGGGTCGGCCTTGGCGTCCTCGGGCAGCTTGCGACCGTCGAGGTTGGTCAGCACGAAGGCCGCCACATCCGCCACGCCCTGTTCGCCGATGACCGTGGCCCAGCCCGGCATCACGCCATGACGACCGTTCATGATGGTGGTCTTGATGGTCTCCGGCTCACCCCCCCAGCGCCAGTCGTTGTCGGTCAGGTTGGGGAAGCCGTAGGCGCCGCGGGCATCGGAACCGTGGCATACCGAGCAGTTGGAGGCGAACAGGCGCGCGCCCATCTTCAGTGCCTGCGGATCCTTGGCCACTTCCTCCACCGGCATGGCGGCGAACCTGGCGAAGATCGGCCCGAAGCGGGCGTCGGCCTTGGCCATTTCCTTTTCCCACTCGTGCACGCCGGTCCAGCCGGCCTGGCCGTTGGAAAACTCGGTCTTCTTTTCGTTGTCGACGTAGGCGTAGCCCGGCAGGATGCCTTTCCAGTTGCCCAGGCCTGGGTAGAGCACCAGGTAGCCGAGGGCGAAGACGACGGTGCCGACGAACAGCCAGAACCACCATTTCGGCAGGGGGTTGTCGTACTCCTCGATGCCGTCGAAGGCGTGCCCGACGACTTCGTCGGTGATTTCCTCGCGCTGGCCCCGGCGGGTCGACAGCAGCAGCCAGGTCAAGGCGAAGATGGTGCCCAGGGTCAGGACGGTGACGTACAGACTCCAGAAGGTTGTCATTGTTGTTTGCTCCTAGAAGCTTGTGCTTGCTCGACGTGACGGGTGGCTTCGGGATCGTCCGCGAACGGCAATTGCGTTGCCTCGTCGAACTCCTTCTTGCGCCGCGGGCTGAACACCCACAGCGCCAGGCCCACGAAGGCCACCAGCACCACGACGGTGCCCAGGCCGCGAATCATCCCGATATCCATCACGGTCACCGTTTGCTCTTGATGAGGGTGCCAAGGCCTTGCAGGTACGCGACCAGGGCGTCCATCTCGGTCTTGCCCTTGACCGCGTCGGCGGCGCCGGCGATGTCTTCATCGGTGTAGGGGGTGCCCAGGGTGCGCAGCACTTCCATCTTCTTGGCGGTGTCCTTGCCGTCGAGCTTGTGCTCGACCAGCCACGGGTACGACGGCATCTTCGACTCCGGCACCACGTTGCGCGGGTTGTACAGGTGCGCACGGTGCCAGTCGTCCGAGTAGCGCCCGCCGACCCGGGCCAGGTCCGGGCCGGTGCGCTTGGAGCCCCACAGGAACGGGTGGTCCCACACGCTTTCACCGGCTACCGAGTAGTGGCCGTAGCGCTCGGTTTCGGCGCGGAACGGGCGGATCATCTGCGAGTGGCAGCCGACGCAGCCTTCGCGGATGTAGATGTCGCGGCCTTCGAGCTCCAGCGCGGTGCGTGGCTTCATGCCCTCGACCGGCTTGTTGGTGACGTCCTGGAAGAACAGCGGGACGATCTGGGTCAGGCCGCCGACGCTGACGGCGATGACCATGAAGAAGGCCATCAGGCCAATGTTCTTCTCGACTGCTTCATGCTTCATCAGTGGGCTCCCACGACGACGATCTTGGTGGCTTCCTCAGCCTCCACCGGGTTGGCGGCGCGCACGGTGCGGTACACGTTGTAGGCCATCAGCAGCATGCCGGAGGCGAAGAACGCACCGCCCAGGGCGCGAACGATGAAGCCCGGGTGGCTGGCCTGCAGGGCTTCGACGAAGGAGTAGGTGAGGGTGCCGTCGTCGTTGATGGCGCGCCACATCAGGCCCTGGGTGATGCCGTTGACCCACATCGAGGCGATGTACAGCACGGTGCCGATGGTCGCCAGCCAGAAGTGCGCGTTGATCAGCCCGACACTGTGCATCTGCTGGCGGCCGTAGAGTTTCGGGATCATGTGGTAGACCGCGCCGATCGAGATCATCGCCACCCAGCCGAGGGCGCCGGCGTGGACGTGGCCGATGGTCCAGTCGGTGTAGTGCGACAGCGAGTTGACCGTCTTGATGGCCATCATCGGGCCTTCGAAGGTGGACATGCCGTAGAACGCCAGCGACACCACGAGGAAGCGCAGGATCGGGTCGGTACGCAGCTTATGCCAGGCGCCCGACAGGGTCATCATGCCGTTGATCATGCCGCCCCAGCTCGGCGCCAGGAGGATGATCGACATCACCATGCCCAGCGACTGCGCCCAGTCCGGCAGCGCGGTGTAGTGCAGGTGGTGTGGGCCGGCCCAGATGTACAGGGTGATCAGCGCCCAGAAGTGCACGATCGACAGGCGATAGGAGTAGATCGGCCGTTCGGCCTGCTTGGGCACGAAGTAGTACATCATCCCCAGGAAACCGGTGGTGAGGAAGAAGCCCACGGCGTTGTGGCCGTACCACCACTGGATCATCGCGTCGGTGGCCCCGGCGTAGGCCGAGTAGGACTTGAACAGGCTCACCGGCAGTGAGATGTGGTTGACGATGTGCAGCATCGCGGTGACCACGATGAAGGCGCCGTAGAACCAGTTGCCGACATAGATGTGCTTGGTCTTGCGCTTGACGATGGTGCCGAAGAACACCAGGGCGTAGGTGACCCAGACGATGGCCAGCAGGATCGCCAGCGGCCACTCGAGCTCGGCGTATTCCTTGGTGGTGGTGAAGCCCATCGGCAGAGTGATCAGCGCGCCGACGATCACCGCCTGCCAACCCCAGAAGGTGAAGGCGGCCATGCTGTCGGAGATCAGGCGGGTCTGGCAGGTGCGCTGCACCACGTAGTAGCTGGTGCCGAACAGGGCACAGCCACCGAAGGCGAAGATCACCAGGTTGGTGTGCAGCGGGCGCAGGCGGCCGAAGCTCGTCCATGGCAGGTCCAGGTTGAGCTGGGGCCATACCAGTTGCGAGGCGATGAAGACGCCGAGCCCCATGCCAAGGATCCCCCAGACCACCGTCATGATGGCGAACTGGCGGACGACCTTATAGTTATAAGCAGTCGGACTGATTGCAGTGCTCATTCTAAGGTTCCACGGTTTGGGTGTTCTTGTTGGTTGGTAAATCGGCGCCAGTATTGATAACCACCAGGGTTATGGCAACGCAAGTTGTGTACGCCGACCCGTGTCCAGGCCCTTTTCGCCACCGTCCCGTGGCGTTGGGGGTTGAACGATTGTACACAAATAAATATTTGTAATGTGTACCGTTTTCCATGTTTTTCTGATCGTTCGGTCAAGCTTTTGTTCTTGGGACGGGCACGCAAGGCACATCCCAAAGCCGCAGGCTCGAGCGTCCAGGTTGGATGCGTGATGTCAGGCTGTG
Organism: Pseudomonas sp. TE6288; assembly: GCF_054062095.1. Classification (NCBI taxonomy): domain Bacteria; kingdom Pseudomonadati; phylum Pseudomonadota; class Gammaproteobacteria; order Pseudomonadales; family Pseudomonadaceae; genus Pseudomonas; species Pseudomonas sp. TE6288. The sequence continues at coordinate 75,240 of NZ_JBSSEW010000009.1, read as the reverse complement.
CACCACGTCTGTTCCGGTCGCTGCGAGCGGAGCCACTGTGGCAACAAGCTTAGTTGTGTTCGGAGGGGGTGCAAGGTGGGGAGGGTAGAGCGGGCCTGTGGGAGCGGACTTGCTCCCACAGGGGTGTTGCGCTTGCTTACTTGGCGGTTACGGTTTCCGGCACTTCATCCTGCGACAGGCTGTAGACATAGGCCGCCAGCAGGTGGACCTTGTCATTGCCCTGGATATCCTGCTGCGCCGGCATCTGGCCCTGGCGGCCGTAGCGGATGGTCTGCTGCAGCTGGGCGAAGCTCGAGCCGTAGATGAACGCCTGCGGGTGGGTCAGGTCGGGTGCGCCCATGGCGGGGGTGCCCTTGCCTGCGGGGCCGTGGCAGGCCACGCAATTGCTGGCGAAGATCTCCTGGCCCTTGGCCGGGTCGGCCTTGACGCCTTCCGGCAGGCTGCGGCCATCGAGGTTGGTCAGCACGAACGCGGCGACATCTGCCACGCCCTGCTCGCCGATCACCGTGGCCCAGCCCGGCATCACGCCGTGGCGGCCGTTCATGATCGAGGCCTTGATAGTCTCCGGCTCGCCGCCCCAGCGCCAGTCCTTGTCGGTCAGGTTGGGGAAGCCGTAGGAGCCCTTGGCGTCGGAGCCGTGGCACACCGAGCAGTTGGAGGCGAACAGCCGGCTGCCCATCTTCAGCGCCTGCGGGTCCTTGGCCACTTCCTCCACCGGCATGGCGGCATACTTGGCGAAGATCGGGCCGAACTTGGCGTCAGCCTTGTCCATCTCTTTCTGCCACTCGTCCACCTGGGTCCAGCCGTTCTCGTAGCCGGGCAGGATGCCTTTCCAATTGCCCAGGCCTGGGTAGAGGATCAGGTAACCGACCGAGAACACCAGGGTGCCGACGAACAGCCAGAACCACCATTTCGGCAGCGGGTTGTCGTACTCCTCGATGCCATCGAAGCTGTGGCCCATGGTCTGGTCGGTGGTGTCGCTGCTCTGGCCCTTGCGGGTGCCGAGCAGCAGCCAGGTCAGGCCGATCAGGCTGCCGATGGTCAGTACGCTGATGTACGTACTCCAGAAGGTGGTCATTGCCGGGTACTCCTCATTGCAGCAGGTTCCTGCCCGGCGGGGGGCAGGCGGTCGTCGACGAAGGGCAGCAGGCGCGCTTCGGCGAAATCACGGTCGCGGCGGCGGTTGAACACCCAGAGCGACAAGCCGATGAAGGCGATCATCACCAGCAGGGTGCCCAGGCCGCGGATCATGCCGATGTCCATTTCCATCGCACTCACCTCTTGTTCTTGATCGCGGTGCCGAGCACCTGCAGGTAGGCGACCAGCGCGTCCATCTCGGTCTTGCCCTTGACGGCGTCCTTGGCCCCGGCGATGTCATCGTCGGTGTACGGCACGCCCAGGTTGCGCAGGACGCGCATCTTGACGTCGGTGTGGCTGTTGTCGACCTGCGAGGACACCAGCCACGGGTAGGACGGCATCTTCGACTCAGGCACCACGTTGCGTGGGTTGTACAGGTGCGCACGGTGCCAGTCGTCCGAGTAGCGCCCGCCGACCCGGGCCAGGTCCGGGCCGGTGCGCTTGGAACCCCACAGGAACGGGTGGTCCCAGACGCTTTCGCCGGCCACCGAGTAGTGACCGTAGCGCTCGGTTTCGGCGCGGAACGGCCGCACCATCTGCGAGTGGCAGCCGACGCAGCCTTCGCGGATGTAGATGTCGCGGCCTTCGAGCTGCAGGGCGGTGTAGGGCTTCATGCCTTCGACCGGCTTGTTGGTCACGTCCTGGAAGAACAGCGGGACGATCTGGGTCAGGCCGCCGATGCTGACGGCGAACACCATCAGCAGGGCCATCAGGCCTATGTTTTTCTCAACGACTTCGTGTTTCATCAGGCTCTACTCCTCAAGCCAGCTGGGCATTGGCGGTGGCTTGCTCGGCAGCCGGGGCACGCACGGTGCGCCAGGTGTTCCAGGCCATCAGGAACATGCCGCTGAGGAAGATCACGCCGCCGACGAAGCGCACGACGAAGCCTGGGTGGCTGGCCACCAGGGTTTCGACGAACGAGTAGGTCAGCGTGCCGTCGCTGTTGACCGCGCGCCACATCAGGCCCTGGGCGATACCGTTGACCCACATCGAGGCGATGTAGAGCACGGTGCCGATAGTGGCCAGCCAGAAGTGCGCGTTGATCAGCCCGAGGCTGTACATGCGCTCCTTGCCGAACACTTTCGGGATGGTGTGGTACAGCGCGCCGATGGAGATCATCGCCACCCAGCCGAGCGCGCCGGCGTGGACGTGGCCGATGGTCCAGTCGGTGTAGTGGGACAGGGCGTTGACCGTCTTGATGGCCATCATCGGGCCTTCGAAGGTGGACATGCCGTAGAACGCCAGCGAGACGACCAGGAAGCGCAGGATCGGGTCGCTGCGCAGCTTATGCCAGGCGCCCGAGAGGGTCATCATGCCGTTGATCATGCCGCCCCAGCTCGGTGCCAGGAGGATCAGCGACATGATCATGCCCAGCGACTGCGCCCAGTCCGGCAGCGCGGTGTAGTGCAGGTGGTGCGGGCCTGCCCAGATGTACAGGGTGATCAGCGCCCAGAAGTGCACGATCGACAGGCGATACGAATACACCGGACGTTCGGCCTGCTTGGGCACGTAGTAGTACATCATCCCCAGGAAGCCGGCGGTGAGGAAGAAGCCCACGGCGTTATGGCCGTACCACCACTGCACCATGGCATCGGTGGCGCCGGCGTACAGCGAGTAGGACTTGGTCAGGCTGACCGGTACTTCCAGGTTGTTGACGATATGCAGGATCGCCACGGTCAGGATGAAGGCGCCGAAGAACCAGTTGCCGACATAGATATGCTTGGTGTTGCGCTTCATCAGCGTACCGAAGAACACCACGGCATAGGCGACCCAGACGATGGTGATCAGGATGTCGATCGGCCACTCCAGTTCGGCGTACTCCTTGGTGCTGGTGTAGCCCAGCGGCAGGCTGATGGCCGCCAGCAGGATCACCAGTTGCCAGCCCCAGAAGGTGAACGCGGCCAAGCGCGGTGCGAACAGGGTGGTCTGGCAGGTGCGTTGCACCGAATAATACGAGGTGGCGAACAGGGCACAGCCACCGAAGGCGAAGATCACCGCGTTGGTATGCAAGGGTCGCAGGCGGCCGAAGCTGGTCCACGGCAGGTCAAGGTTGAAGGCGGGCCAGGCGAGCTGGGCGGCAATGAAGACGCCGAGCCCCATCCCGACGATGCCCCACACCACCGTCATGATGGCGAATTGGCGGACCACCTGATAGTTGTAGGCGGTACTGCTGGTTGTGTTCATGTATGGGTTCCCATCCACGGTTATAGGCAGGCTAGACAGCGAGGCAAGCATGATTAATGGGCAAAGTGCCGGTATTGACGGGGATCAATGGGCGAAGATCGGAAATGTCCCAGGCTTGCGCTGCGATCCTCCGCAAATTCCGGCGGATCGCGGCGTTTGCGGCTGCCTGATCCTGGCCCACGGCGCCGGTGCGCCGATGGACAGCGGGTTCATGGAGGACATGGCGCAAAGGCTGGCGGGGCAAGGGGTAGGGGTGGTGCGCTTCGAGTTTCCCTACATGGCCGAACGACGGTTGAACGGCGGCAAGCGGCCGCCCAATCCGCAGAAGGTATTGCTGGAGTCCTGGCGGACTGTATACGAACAGGTGCGGCGTTTAGCCGCAGGCCCGTTGGCCATAGGTGGCAAGTCCATGGGAGGGCGCATGGCCAGCCTGTTGGCTGATGAACTGGGCGCCGATGCGCTGGTGTGCCTGGGGTATCCGTTCTATGCCGTTGGCAAGCCGGAGAAACCTCGCGTGGAGCATCTTGCAGGCCTGCGCACACGCACGCTGATCGTGCAGGGCGAGCGGGATGCCCTGGGCAATCGCGAGGCGGTCGAGGGGTATGCGCTATCGCCGGCGATCGAGGTGAGCTGGCTGGCGGCGGCGGACCATGATCTGAAGCCGCTGAAGGCGTCGGGGTTCAGCCATGAGCAGCATATGCAGGCGGCGGCGGAGCGGGTGGCTAGGTTTCTCTCATAAAGAGAAACCCCTGTAGGAGCGGCTTTTAGCCGCGATCACCCGCGAAGCGGGTGCCAGGCATCGCGTTGCCTGCATCGCGGCTAAAGCCGCTCCTACCCGGAAATGGCGTAGGGGCCGGCTTGCTTAGTCGCGGTACTCGCACAGGTAGGCAGTGTCCACGGCCACCTTCAGCTGAAACTTGCTGTCGGCGGCCACGTTGAACTTGTCGCCAGCATTGAAGGTTTCCCAGTTGTCGCTACCTGGAAGCTTCACGCTCAGGGCGCCGGAGACCACGTGCATGATTTCGCGCTTGGCGGTGCCGAACTCGTACTCGCCCGGGGCCATCACGCCCACGGTGGCTGGACCTTCCTTGCCTTCGAAGGCGATCGACTTGACGGTGCCATCGAAGTACTCATTGACCTTGAACATCGGGCGACTCCTGAAAAAGCAATGAAAAAAGGCTGGCCAGTATGCCCAAGGCCCGCCCCAGCGTCATCTGTTTCAGGCCGTGCCCGGCGGCAGGCTCAAGGGCAGCAGGCGGGCGGTGTTGCGGGCGTCTTCCAGGGCTCGGTGCTGCTGCCCGGAAAACTGCAGGCCGGCCAGTTGCAAGGCGCTGTTCAGGCCCGCCGGGCGCTGCAGGTGGCGGGCCTTGGCGAAGCGTTGCTTGAGGTTGATGTGCGGCAGTTGTTCCAGCAGGCTGCGCACATGGTGCAGTTGCCATTCCTGCAGCAGCTGCTTGCGGTCGTAGTCGCCCCAGCTGACCCACGCCTGCAACTGTGCCTGGTGCGGCTGCAGCCACTGTTCGAACTGGCGCCAGACCCGGTCGAATTTCTCCGCGCCATCGACGTCGGCCTGGGTGATGTGGGTCAGTTCGCAGCAGAATGGCGTCAACTGCGGCCGCCGCCTGGGGCGCACGAAACGCTGGAAGTGATCGACCTCGCGCCCTTCGCGGGTGACCAGGCTTGCGCCGATTTCAATGATTTCCATCTCCGTGACCGGCCAGCCGCCGTCGTCGGTGGTGGCTTCCAGGTCGATCACCAACCAGTGGCCCATGCCAGGCTCCCCTTCAATGCACAAAGGCCGGCGCGCTGATCTGAGCGGGCCGGCCGGTAGAGCGTAGCCAAAGTCGAGAGCCACGGCATCCCCTGGCACTTTGGCATATTCGGCGGTTGTGCCCATGTGGGAAAACGCCTAGTTTAGGCGCATTCAGGCCCCTACCCGTGATGAGTGTCTCGACTTGATCCCACTGCCCAGCGTCAAGATTTCCTCTTCCCTGCTGTTGTTCGTTGCGGTAGCGCTGGGTGGTGCGGCGCGGGCAGACGAGGTGCTGGAAGTGAAGATCGGGGCGGCGCACTTTCCCCCGTATACCGTGCGCCCCGAACAGGGTGCCGATACCGGTTTGCTGCCGCAATTGGTCGAGGCGTTGAACCGTTTGCAGTCCCGGCACCGTTTCGTCCTGGTGCCCACCTCGATTCCCCGGCGCTTTGGCGACTTCCAGCAAGGCCGCACCGACATGGCGATCTTCGAGAACCCGCAGTGGGGCTGGCAGGAGATTGCCCACAAGACCGTGGACATGGGGCTGGAAGATGCCGAGGTGTTCGTCAGCCGTCAGCAGTCCGGGCGTGACCAGCACTACTTCGACGATCTCGAAGGCAAGCGCCTGGCGCTGTTCAATGGCTACCACTACGCTTTCGCCGATTTCAACCCGGACCCGGCCTGGTTGAAGAAACGCTACAGGGCGACCCTGACCTATTCCCACGACAGCAACCTGAACATGGTCGAGCGTGGGCGTGCGGACATCGCCCTGGTCACCCGTTCGTACCTCAGCGATTTTCTCAGGCGCAACCCGGACAGTGCCGGCCAGTTGCTGGCCTCGCAACGGGTCGACCAGGTCTACCATCACTACGCGCTGCTGCGCCCAGGGGCGTCCATCAGCCCCGAGGCGTTCGCCAGCCTGTTGCGCCAGCTGCGGGAAAACGGCGAGCTGCTGCGGATCTTCCAGCCTTACCAGATCACCGTCGAAGCGCCGCACGACTAGGAGCCTAAATTTCGGCAAGGCCGTCGCGTATTCAGTAGGGAGCGGGCAGGCTGTTGCAGTGCCCAAGGCAAACACGCCCCTGTTGGAGCGGGCTTGCCCCGCGATGACGGCCTCAGCCCAGGCGGCTGCTCTTGCGGCAATGGATCAGCGCATCGCGGATCATGAAGTTGACCAGCGTCGGCGAGACCCCCAGCTCCTTGGCGATATCCTTCTGCGGTACGCCATGCAGGCGGTACATCTCGAAGGCGTAGCGGGTGCGTTTGGGCAGTTCGTCGAGGGCGTCGGCAATGTGTTCCAAGGTAGCGAGGTTGATATGGGTGGCCTCGGGCGAGGCGTTCTGGATGACCACGTTCATCCCTTCCTCCTCGCTGCCGGAGTACCTGAGTTCCATGGCCTGCTTGCGGTAGTGATCGATGGCCAGGTTGCGCACGATCTGGAACAGGTAGCTGAGCTGGGCCTTGAACGATGAGGTGATCTGCGGGGCGGCGCTGAGCCTGAAGAAGGCATCCTGCACCACATCCTCGGCGCGGGAGCGGCAGCCGGTGATGCGGGCTGCGATCTTGACCAGGATGCTGCGGTTGTCGACGAATGCCTGGAGTAATGGTGAATCGCACTTACTTGTGGATAGTTGTTCCGCCATGGAAATCACCTTGTCTCAGAGAGGAGAGGGAGCGCACCTCTGGAGGAGGCTTCCTACGACGTGCGACAAACTATTCGTAATGATAATGATTGTCAAATACGAAAGTTAATGAGTTTCTATCCATTTTGGTTCTAAGCTTCAACCTGTGAAACGCTTCAACATTTGCCTCTACGTCCGGCCTTTCCAGCCTTCCCGACGGTCCTAATTTCTTCCCCCGCCCATCCGTTCCCCTGTGTACATCTCGGCTGCCGAACACTGCCCGCCTGTCGTGCGCGGGCCAGTCAGGCGCGACTCACCCAGACACTGGCAGGAACATTCCATGACGGACGCCTTCGAACTCCCGCACTCGCTGGTCCAGGCCCTGGCGCAACGCGCCGCCCAGACCCCGGAGCGCATCGCCTTGCGCTTCCTCGCTGACGCGCCCGGCGAGCAGGCGGTGCTCAGTTATCGGGACCTCGACCAGCGTGCGCGGACCATCGCCGCGGCGTTGCAGGCGCGAGCCGGGTTTGGCGAGCGTGCGGTACTGCTGTTCCCTAGTGGGCCGGACTATGTCGCGGCGTTCTTCGGCTGCTTGTACGCCGGGGTGATCGCCGTGCCGGCCTACCCGCCGGAGTCTTCGCGCCAGCACCATCAGGAACGCTTGCTGTCGATCATCGACGACGCCGAGCCGCGCCTGCTGCTGACGGTAGAGGCGCTGTGTGACAGTTTGCAGGGCCTCGAGGCCCTGGCCGGGGCCAACGCTCCGAGCCTGCTGGCCGTGGACCGCCTGGATTCGCAACTGGCCGCGCAGTGGCGCGAACCGAGGCTGGAAGGCAGAGACATCGCCTTCCTGCAATACACCTCCGGCTCCACCGCGTTGCCCAAGGGTGTGCAGGTCAGCCACGGCAACCTGGTGGCCAACGAACAGCTGATCCGCCAGGGATTCGGCATCGACCTGAACCCGGACGACGTGATCGTCAGCTGGCTGCCGCTGTACCACGACATGGGCCTGATCGGTGGCCTGCTGCAGCCGATCTTCAGCGGCGTGCCTTGCGTATTGATGTCGCCGGGTTACTTCCTCGCCCGACCGCTGCGCTGGCTGCAGGCGATCAGCGACTACGGCGGCACCATCAGCGGTGGTCCGGACTTCGCCTACCGACTGTGCAGCGAGCGCGTCAGCGAGGCGGCACTCGCCGGCCTGGACCTGAGCCGCTGGCGCGTGGCCTATTCCGGTTCCGAGCCGATCCGCCAGGACAGCCTCGACACCTTCGCCGAAAAATTTGCCGCCTGTGGCTTCGACGCCAGCAGCTTCTTCGCCAGCTACGGCCTGGCCGAGGCTACTCTGTTCGTCAGCGGCAGCCGCCGTGGCCAAGGCATCGGCGCCCTGGAACTGGATGCCAGGGCCTTCGCCGCCAACCGTGCCGAACCGGGCCGGGGCAGCGTGCTGATGAGCTGCGGCTATCCGCAGCCGGGCCATGCGGTGCGTATCGTCGAGCCGCAGCAACTGCAGGTGCTGGCTGACAATCAGGTGGGCGAGATCTGGGCCGGCGGCCCGAGCATCGCCCTGGGGTACTGGCGCAACCCCGAGGCCAGCGCCCGCACCTTCGTCGAGATGGACGGCCAGACCTGGCTGCGCACCGGCGACCTGGGCTTCATGCGCGACGGCGAGGTGTTTGTCACCGGGCGCCTGAAGGACATGCTCATCGTCCGTGGCCAGAACCTCTACCCACAAGACTTGGAAAAGACCCTGGAGCGCGAGGTCGAGGTGCTGCGCAAGGGCCGGGTGGCGGTGTTCGCCGTCGACGACCAGGGCGAGGAAGGCATCGGCGTGGCGGTGGAGATCAGCCGCAATGTGCAGAAGGCGCACACGCCCGAGGCGCTGATCAATACCCTGCGCCGGGTCATTGCCGATGCCTGTCGCCAGGCGCCGGCCGTGGTGTTGCTGCTCAACCCGGGCGCCTTGCCCAAGACCTCCAGCGGCAAGCTGCAGCGCTCGGCCTGCCGCCTGCGCATGAACGACAGCAGCCTGGATATCTATGCGCGGTTCCCGACGGCGCAAACGGAGCAGGGCAATGGCGTGGCCGGTGACGACCTGCAGGCACGGATCGCGGGTATCTGGCGTGAACTGCTCAAGGTCGAGGCGGTGGCGGCGGACGACCACTTCCTGCTGCTGGGTGGCAACTCCATCGCGGCCACCCAGGTAACCGCGCGCCTGGGTGATGAACTGGGCATCCAGCTCAGCCTGCGTACCCTGTTCGAGGCACCGACCTTGGCCGAGTACAGCGCCGCCGTGGCGGCCGTCCTCGCCGAAGGTGGCAGCGCCGCCGGCACCATCGAAACCCAGGCTCGCGACCAGGCCCTGCCGCAATCGCTGGCACAGAACCGCCTGTGGCTGTTGTGGCAACTGGAGCCGCAGTCCGCCGCCTACAACATCCCCGCTGGCCTGCACCTGCGCGGCGAGCTGGAGGTCGCGGCGCTGCAGGCCAGCTTCCAGGCTCTGGTGGCACGCCATGAATCCTTGCGCACGCTGTTCGACGAAGTCGACGGCCAGGCCGTGCAACGCATCCTGCCGAGCCAGGCGTTCACCCTGCGTCATCTGGAGCTCGAAGGGCAGTCTCCCGCCGAGGTGGCCGCGCGCCGCGAGGATGAGGCGCAGCAGCCGTTCGATCTGCGCCAGGGTCCGCTCCTGCGGGTGACCCTGGCCCGCCTGGACGACGAAGAGCACCAGCTGTGGGTGACCCTGCACCACATCGTCGCCGACGGCTGGTCGCTGAACATCCTGCTGGATGAGTTCGCCCGTCTGTACGCGGCCCAGGGCCAGGCTGTGCAACTGCCCGAACTGACGCTGGGCTACGCCGACTACGGCCAGTGGCAGCGCCAGTGGCTGGCCGATGGCGAAAGCGCCCGCCAGCTCGACTACTGGAAGAACAAGCTGGGTGATGAACTGCCGGTGCTCGACCTGTGTACCGACCAGCCCCGCGCCAGCCGGCAGCACAGCCTTGCCGCGCGCCACACGCTCAAGGTGCCTGCGGCGCTGACCAGCGCCCTCAAGGATCTGGCCCGCGACCAGCAGGCCAGCCTGTTCATGGTCCTGCTGGCCGGCTGGCAGGCCCTGCTGCACCGCTACAGCGGCCAGGGCGATATCCGTATCGGCGTGCCCAACGCCAACCGTCCGCGCCTGGAAACCCAGGGCATGGTCGGTTTTTTCATCAACACCCAGGTGCTGCGCGCCGAGCTCGACGGCCGTCTGCCGTTCGCCGGGCTGCTGGCCCAGGCACGCCAGGTCACACTCGAGGCCCAGGCCCATCAGGACCTGCCCTTCGAGCAACTGCTCGAGGCGCTGCCGCAGGCTCGTGAACAGGGTCTGTTCCAGGTCATGTTCAACCACCAGCAACGCGACCTGTCGGCGTTGCGCCGCCTGCCCGGCGTGCTGGCCGAAGAGCTGCCCTGGCACAGCCGCGAAGCCAAGTTCGACCTGCAGTTGCACAGCGAGGAAGACCACCAGGGCCGCCTGACGCTGGCCTTCGACTACGCCGCCGGATTGTTCGAGGCGGCCACCGTCAAACGCCTGGCCAGCCATCTGCTGGCCTTGCTCGAGCAGGTCTGCGCCGAGCCGCAGTTGCCCCTCGGCGAGGTGCGCCTGCTCGACGAGCACAGCCAGACGCAACTGCTCGAGTGGGGCCAGGCGCCCATGGCGAGCGCGCCGCGCCTGCTGGTCGAGCAACTCAACGAACAGGCGCGCCTGAGCCCCGAGCGCACCGCGCTGGTGTGGGAGGGCGGTCAGCTTGGCTATGCCGAACTGCACCAGCAGGCCAACCGCCTGGCGCACTACCTGCGCGACAAGGGCGTCGGTCCGGACACTTGCGTGGCGATTGCCCTGGAGCGTTCGCCACAGCTGCTGGTCGGCCTGCTGGCCATTCTCAAGGCCGGTGGCGCCTACGTGCCGCTGGACACCGACTACCCGGCCGAGCGCCTGGCCTACATGCTCGGTGATTGCCAGGCCGGCCTGCTGCTCAGCCACAGCAGCCTGCTCGACAAACTGCCGCAGGTCGAAGGCGTGAGCGCCATCGCCCTCGACCAGCTGCACCTGGACAGCTGGCCAAGCCAGGCCCCCGGCCTGCACCTGCACGGCGACAACCTCGCCTATGTGATCTACACCTCCGGTTCCACCGGCCAGCCCAAGGGCGTGGGCAACACCCATGCCGCGCTGGCCGAGCGCCTGCAGTGGATGCAGGCCAGCTATGCGCTGGATGACAGCGACGTGCTGATGCAGAAGGCGCCGATCAGCTTCGACGTGTCGGTGTGGGAGTGCTTCTGGCCGCTGGTCACCGGCTGCAAGCTGGTCCTGGCCGGCCCCGGCGAACATCGCGATCCGCAGCGCATCGCCCAGCTGATCCAGCAACACGCGGTGACCACGCTGCACTTCGTGCCGCCGTTGCTGCAGGTGTTCGTCCAGGAGCCGTTGGCCGCCGGCTGCACCAGCCTGCGCCGGTTGTTCTCCGGTGGCGAGGCGCTGTCCGCCGCCTTGCGTGACCGCGTGCTGCAACTGCTGCCACAGGTGCAACTGCACAACCGCTACGGTCCGACCGAAACCGCGATCAACGTCACCCACTGGCACTGCCAGGCGAATGACGGCGAGCGCTCGCCCATCGGCCGCCCGCTGGGCAACGTGCTGTGCCGGGTGCTGGACGATGAGTTCGAGTTGACCGCGCCGGGCGTGCCCGGCGAGCTGTGCCTGGGGGGCGCGGGCCTGGCTCGCGGCTATCTCGGCCGCCCGGGGCTGACCGCCGAGCGCTTCGTGCCGCAGCCCGATGGCGACGGCGCACGGCTGTACCGCAGCGGCGACCGCGCCCGCTGGCACATGCCGAGCCAGGCCCTGGAGTACTTGGGGCGCCTCGACCAGCAGGTCAAGGTGCGCGGCTTCCGCGTCGAGCCGGAGGAGGTGCAGGCGGTGCTGCTGGCCGAGCCGGGTGTCGCCCAGGCACTGGTGCTGATCCACAAGGATGCCGTCGGTGCCCAGCTGGTGGGCTATTACAGCGGTGTCGAGCAGACCGAGGCGCTGTTGGCCGCTCTGGCCGAACGCCTGCCGGCCTACATGGTGCCGGCACAACTCATTCATCTTGCGCAGATGCCCCTGGGGCCGAGCGGCAAGGTCGATCGCAAGGCGCTGCCGGCCCCGGTCTGGCAGCAACGTGAACATGTCGAGCCGCAAAGCGCGTTGCAACAACAGGTCGCGGCGATCTGGCGCGAGGTGCTGGGCCGGCCGCAGGTCGGCTTGCAGGATGACTTCTTCGCCCTCGGCGGCCACTCGCTGCTGGCCACCCAGATCGTCTCGCGCACCCGCCAGGCGCTGGATGTCGAGCTGCCGCTCAAGGCCTTGTTCGAGGCCAGCGAGCTGGGCGCGTTCTGCGCCGAGATTGCCCGTCTGCAGGACAGCGGCGCACGCAACCTGCAAGGCACCATCGCCCGTGTCGACCGCCGCCAGGCGGTGCCGCTGTCGTACTCGCAGCAGCGCATGTGGTTCCTCTGGCAGATGGATCCGCACAGCCCCGCCTACAACGTCGGCGGCATGGCTCGCTTCCAGGGCCTGCTGCATGTGGACGCCTTCGAGCGCGCCCTGCAGGCGCTGATCGTGCGTCACGAAACCCTGCGCACCACCTTCCCCAGCATCGACGGCAAGCCTTACCAGTGCGTGGCCGATGACAGCCACGTGCAACTGCACTGGCATGACTTCAGCACCCTGGCCGACGAGGCCCGCCAGCAACGCCTGCAACAACTGGCTGATGACCAGGCGCACCAGCCGTTCGACCTGGAGCGCGGTCCGCTGTTGCGCGCCTGCCTGGTCAAGGCCGGCGAGCGCGAGCACTACTTCGTTCTGACCCTGCACCATATCGTCACCGAAGGCTGGGCCATGGATATCTTCGCCCGCGAACTGGGCGAGCTGTACGAGGCCTTCGTCGACGAGCGCGAGTCGCCGCTGGCGCCGCTGCCGGTGCAGTACCTCGATTACAGCGTGTGGCAGCGCCAGTGGCTGGAAAGCGGCGAGGGCGATCGCCAGCTGGCTTACTGGAAGGACCGCCTGGGCGATGAGCATCCGGTGCTGGCATTGCCCGCCGACCGCCCACGCCCGGCGGTGCAGAGCCACCGCGGCGAGCTGTACCGCTTCGACCTGGATCCGGCGTTGGTCAAACGCGTGCATGCCTTCAACAGCCAGCGCGGCCTGACCCTGTTCATGACCATGACCGCCACCCTGGCCGCGTTGCTGCACCGCTACAGCGGCCAGCGCGACCTGCGCATCGGCGCGCCGGTGGCCAACCGCATCCGCCCGGAAAGCGAGGGGCTGATCGGCGCCTTCCTCAACACCCAGGTGCTGCGTTGCGAACTGGACGGGCAAATGAGCGCCGGCGCGTTGCTCGACCAGGTGCGCCAGACCATCATCGATGGCCAGTCGCACCAGGACCTGCCGTTCGAGCAGTTGGTCGAAGCCCTGCAGCCGCCGCGTTCGAGCGCCTACAACCCGCTGTTCCAGGTGATGTGCAACGTGCAGCGCTGGGCCTTCCAGCAGAGCCGTGAGCTGGTGGGCATGCAGGTGGACTACCTGGTCAACGACGCCAGCGCCACCAAGTTCGACCTGTACCTGGAGGTCACCGACCTCGACGGCCGCCTGGGCTGCTGCTTTACCTACAGCCGCGACCTGTTCGATGAGCCGCGCATCGCGCGCATGGCCGAGCACTGGCAGCAGTTGCTGGTGGCGCTGATCGACGATCCGCAGCAGCGCCTGTGCGAACTGCCGATGCTGGCTGAAGCCGAGCAGCAGGTGCTGATCGGCCAGCTGCAGGGCGAGCAGGACTTCGCGCTGGACCAGACCCTGCACGGGCTGTTCGCTGCCCAGGCTGAGCGCACCCCGCAGGCCCTGGCCCTGACCTTCGCCGGCCAGCACCTGAGCTACGCCGAACTCGACCAGCAGGCCAACCGCCTGGCCCGGGCCTTGCGCGAGCGCGGCGTCGGCCCGCAGGTGCGGGTGGGCCTGGCGCTGGAGCGATCGCTGGAGATGGTGGTCGGCCTGCTGGCCATCCTCAAGGCCGGTGGCGCCTACGTGCCGCTGGACCCGGAATACCCGCTCGATCGCCTGCGCTACATGATCGAGGACAGCCGCCTGGGCCTGCTGATCGGCCAGCGGGCGTTGCTCGACACCCTGGGCGAACTGCCGCCGGGCGTTGACCGCTGGAGCCTGGAGGACGATGCCGCGAGCCTGTCCGCCTACAGCGACGCCGCCCTGGACAACCTCAACCTGCCGCAGCACCAGGCCTACCTGATCTACACCTCCGGCTCCACAGGCAAGCCCAAGGGCGTGGTGGTCAGTCATGGTGAAATCGCCATGCACTGCAAGGCGGTGATCGCCGAGTTCGGCATGCGCAGCGACGACTGCGAGCTGCACTTCTATTCGATCAACTTCGACGCCGCCAGCGAGCGCCTGCTGGTGCCGCTGCTGTGCGGTGCCCGCGTGGTGTTGCGTGCCCAAGGACAGTGGGGCGCCGAGGAAATCTGCCAGCTGGTGCGCGAGCAGCAAGTCAGCGTGCTCGGTTTCACCCCGAGCTACGGCAGCCAGCTGGCCCAGTACCTGGCCGGGCAGGGCGAGCAATTGCCGGTGCGCCTGGTGATCACCGGTGGCGAGGCCTTGACCGGCGAGCACCTGCAACGCATCCGTCAGGCCTTTGCGCCGCAACAGTTCTTCAATGCCTACGGCCCGACCGAAACGGTGGTGATGCCGCTGGCCTGCCTGGCGCCGGAGCAGATACCGGTCGACGCCGGCAGCGTGCCGATCGGCCGGGTCATCGGTGCCCGCACCGCCTATATCCTTGACGAGGACCTGGCGCTGCTGCCGCAAGGCGGCATCGGTGAGCTTTACGTCGGCGGTGCCGGCCTGGCCCAGGGGTATCACGACCGTCCGGGCCTGAGCGCTGAGCGTTTCGTCGCGGACCCGTTCAGCCATGCTGGCGGTCGCCTATACCGTACCGGCGATCTGGTGCGCCTGCGCGCCGATGGCCTGGTGGAGTATGTCGGCCGTGCCGACCAGCAGGTGAAGATCCGTGGCTTCCGTATCGAACTGGGTGAGATCGAGAGCCGCCTGCAGGAGCACGCCGACGTCGAGGAAGCGGTAGTCCTGGCCCTCGACCTGCCGGGCGGCAAGCAGCTGGTGGGTTACCTGGTGTGCCCGCAGGCCAGCGCCGACGGCGAGGCCCAGGCCCTGCTGCGCGAGGCGGTCAAGGCCGATGCCCGCCAGCACCTGCCCGACTACATGGTGCCGGCGCACCTGGTGCTGCTCGACAGCCTGCCGCTGATGGGCAACGGCAAGCTCGACCGCCGCGCGTTGCCGGCCCCGGATCTGGAGCAGGCGCGCCAGCATTACCAGGCGCCGGCCAATGAGCTGGAAGGCCAACTCGCGCAGATCTGGCGCGAGGTGCTCAACCTGCCCCGCATCGGCGTGCAGGACAACTTCTTCGAACTGGGCGGCGACTCGATCCTGTCGATTCAGGTGGTCAGCCGTGCCCGCCAGCTGGGGCTGCAGTTCACCCCGCGTGACCTGTTCCAGCACCAGACCATCCAGACCCTGGCGGCCGTGGTGACCCGCAGCGAGGCGCCGAGCGCGATCGAGCAGGGCGCACGTCAGGGACGCACCGGCCTGACGCCGATCCAACACTGGTTCTTCGACAGCGAAGTGCCGCAACCGCAGCACTGGAACCAGGCGGTGCTGCTCGGTGTGCGCCAGCCGTTGCAGGCCGAGGCGCTGGAGCGGGCTTTGGCCGCGCTGGTGCAACACCACGACAGCCTGCGCCTGCGCTTCCGTCAGGCCAACGGCCGCTGGCAGGCCGAGTACGCCCAGCCGAGCACCCAGCCGTTGCTATGGACCGCGACGGTGAGCGATTTCGAGGACTGCCAGGCGTTCTATACCGATGTGCAGCGCAGCCTCGACCTTGCCGAGGGGCCGCTGCTGCGCGCCTTGCTGGTCAGCGATGACCAGGGCGCCCAGCGCCTGCTGTTGGCGATCCATCACCTGGTAGTCGACGGCGTGTCCTGGCGCGTCCTGCTGGAAGACCTGCAGGCGCTGTACCGCGGTGAAACCCTGGCCGCCAAGACCCATGCCATGGGTGACTGGGCGGCGCGCCTGGCCAGCTATGCCGGCAGCGACTCGCTGCGCGACGAGCTGGGCTGGTGGGAAGCGCAACTGGGCAACGCCCGTCGTGAACTGCCCTGCGACCACCCCCAGGGCGACAACCTGCACCGTAATGCCCGCAGCATCGCCATCGAGCTGGACGTCGAGCAGACCCGCCAGCTGCTGCAACAGGCGCCGGCGGCCTATCACACCCAGGTCAACGACCTGCTGCTGACTGCCCTGGCCCGTACCCTGTGCCAGTGGAGCGGCGACCAACAAGTATTGGTGCAGCTGGAAGGCCATGGCCGCGATGGTCTGTTCGAGGACATGGACCTGACCCGCAGTGTCGGCTGGTTCACCAACGCCTACCCACTGAGCCTGACCCCCGTAATGGCTGAGGGCGAAGTTGGCCGCGCCGCTTCGATCAAGCGCATCAAGGAACAACTGCGCCAGGTACCGCACAAAGGCCAGGGCTACGGTGTGCTGCGCTACCTGGCCGACGAGGCCGGGCGTGAGCGCATGGCCGCCTTGCCCCAGGCCCGGATCACCTTCAACTACCTCGGCCAGTTCGACCAGCAGTTCGACCAGGCGGCACTGTTCCAGCCGCTGGATGCCCCGGCGGGCCTGGCCCATGACCTGGATGCGCCGCTGCCGAACTGGCTGAGCGTCGATGGCCAGGTCTACGGCGGCGCGCTGCAACTGCGCTGGAGCTTCAGTGCCGAGCGCTATGACGAGGCGACCATCGCCCGTCTGGCCGAGGCCTATCGCCAGGAGCTGCTGGCCTTGGTCGCCCACTGCCTGGCGGACGGCAACGGCAGCTTCACCCCCTCGGACTTCCCGCTGGCGCAACTGACTCAGGAGCAGATCGACGCGCTGCCGATCCCGGCCGCCGAGATCGAGGACGTCTACCCGCTGACGCCGATGCAGGAAGGCCTGCTGCTGCACACCCTGCTCGAGCCGGGCACCGGCATCTACTACATGCAGGACCGCTACCGCATCAACAGCGCCCTCGACCCCGAGCGCTTCGCCCGGGCCTGGCAGGCGGTGGTGGCGCGCCATGAGGCGTTGCGCGCCTCGTTCAGCTGGAACGCCGGCGAAGCGATGCTGCAGATCATCCACAAACCCGGCAAGACCGCGGTGGACTATCAGGACTGGCGCGGCCTCGACGAGCACACCCAGGAAGCGCGCCTGCAAGCGTTGCACAAGGAGGAGCGCGAGGCCGGCTTCGAGCTGCTGCGCGAAGCACCGTTCCACCTGCGCCTGGTACGTGTGGACGATGCGCGTTACTGGTTCATGATGAGCAACCACCACATCCTCATCGATGCCTGGTGCCGCTCGCTGCTGATGAACGACTTCTTCGAGATCTACCAGGCCCTGGGCGAAGGGCGCCAGGCCCAGTTGCCGGTGCCGCCGCGCTACCGCGACTACATCGGCTGGCTGCAGCGCCAGGACCTCGACGAGGCGCGCCAGTGGTGGCAGGCCAACCTGGCCGGCTTTGAGCGCGCCACGGCGATCCCCAGTGACCGTCCGCTGCGCCATGACCACGCCGGAGACGGCATGGTCGTGGGTGACTGCTACACCCGCCTGCAAGTGAGCGAGGGCGCCCGCCTGCGTGATCTGGCCCAGGCCCACCAACTGACGGTCAACACCTTCGCCCAGGCGGCCTGGGCGCTGACCCTGGCCCGTTACAGCGGCGAGCGCGACGTGGTGTTCGGCGTCACCGTGGCCGGGCGTCCGGTGAGCCTGCCGCAGATGCAGCGCACGGTCGGCCTGTTCATCAACAGCATCGCCCTGCGCGTGCAGTTGCCGCAGCCGGGCGAGCGCAGCAGCGTGCGCCAGTGGCTGCAAGGCTTGCTCGATCGCAACATGCAGTTGCGTGAGTACGAGTACCTGCCGCTGGTGGCGATCCAGGAATGCAGCGAACTGCCCAAGGGCCAGCCGTTGTTCGACAGCCTGTTCGTGTTCGAGAACGCCCCGGTGGAAACTGCGGTGCTCGACCACGCCCAGCACCTGGACGCCAGCTCCGACTCGGGCCGGACCCACACCAACTTCCCGCTGACCGCGGTGTGCTACCCGGGCGATGACCTGGGCCTGCACCTGTCGTTCGACCAGCGCTACTTCGACTACCCGACCGTCGAGCGCCTGCTCGCCGAATTCAAGCGCCTGCTGCTGGCGCTGGTCGAGGGCTTCGACGGCGAGGTCGGCGAGCTGCCGCTGCTGGGGGCCGACGAACAACGCTTCCTGCTCGAGGACTGCAACCGCACCGACCATGCCTATGCGCTGGAGCAGAGCTACATCGAGCTGTTCGAGGCACGGGTGGCCGCGCATCCGCAGCGCACCGTCGCCCGTTGCGAGGCGGCCGCATACGACTATGCGGGCCTGAACGTGGCGGCCAACCGGCTTGGTCATGCTTTGGTTGCGGCTGGCGTGGCCATCGACCAACCGGTGGCGTTGCTGGCCGAGCGCGGCCTGGCGCTGCTGGGCATGATCGTCGGCAGCTTCAAGGCCGGCGCTGGCTACCTGCCGCTGGATCCGGGCCTGCCTGCAGCGCGCCTGCAACGTATCGTCGAGCTCAGCCGCACGCCAGTGCTGGTGTGCAGCGCGGCCTGCGCCGAGCAGGCGCGCCAGCTGCTCGATGAGGTAGCGGGCACGGCGCGGCCGAAGCTGCTGGTCTGGGAAGACGTGCAGGCAGGCAACGTGGCCAGCCATAACCTTGGCATCCACAGCGCGCCGGACAACCTTGCCTATGTGATCTACACCTCCGGTTCCACCGGCCTGCCCAAGGGCGTGATGGTCGAGCAGCGCGGCATGCTCAACAACCAGCTGAGCAAGGTGCCGTACCTGGCCCTGGACGAGCAGGACGTGATCGCCCAGACCGCCTCGCAGAGCTTCGACATCTCGGTGTGGCAGTTCCTCGCCGCGCCGTTGTTCGGTGCCCGTGTGGAGATCGTGCCGAACGCCATCGCCCATGATCCGCAAGGCTTGCTGAGCCATGTGCAGGCCACCGGCATCACAGTGCTGGAGAGTGTGCCGTCGCTGATCCAGGGCATGCTGGCCAACGATCACCAGGCCCTCGATGGGCTGCGCTGGATGCTGCCGACCGGCGAGGCCATGCCGCCCGAGCTGGCCGCCCAGTGGCTGCAGCGCTACCCGGCCATCGGCCTGGTCAACGCCTACGGCCCGGCGGAGTGCTCGGACGACGTGGCGTTCTTCCGCGTCGATGCCGCCTCGACCCAGGGCAGCTACCTGCCGATCGGCACGCCGACCGACAACAACCGCCTGTACCTGCTCGGCGAAGACCAGACCCTGGTGCCGCTGGGCGCGGTGGGCGAGCTGTGCGTCGCTGGTACCGGTGTGGGCCGTGGCTATGTCGGCGACCCGCTGCGCACGGCCCAGGCGTTCATCCCGCACCCGTACGGTGCCCCCGGTGAGCGCCTGTACCGCACCGGCGACCTGGCGCGGCGCCGTCCGGATGGCGTGCTGGAATACGTCGGGCGCATCGACCATCAGGTCAAGATCCGTGGCTACCGCATCGAGCTGGGCGAGATCGAGGCGCGCCTGCACGAACAGCCGGAGCTGCGCGATGCGGCGGTGGGCGTGCAGGAGGGCGTCAATGGCAAGCACCTGGTCGGCTACCTGGTGGCGCACCAGGGCGTCAGTGCCGATACCGCGCTGCTCGACCAGCTCAAGCAGCGCCTGCGCGCCGAGTTGCCGGAGTACATGGTGCCGCTGCACTGGGGCTGGTTCGACAGCCTGCCGCACAACGCCAACGGCAAGCTCGACCGCAAGGCGCTGCCTGCCATCGATATCGGTGGCCAGCACAGCCAGGCCTACCTGGCGCCGCGCAATGAGCTTGAAGAGACGCTCGCCGGCATCTGGGCCGATGTGCTCAAGGCCGAGCGGGTGGGCGTGCGCGACAACTTCTTCGAGCTGGGCGGGCATTCGCTGCTGGCAACGCAGATCGCCTCGCGGGTGCAGAAGGCCCTGCAGTTGAACGTGCCGTTGCGGGCAATGTTCGAGTGCAGCACGGTGCAAGAGCTGGCGGACTATGTGCGTGGCTTGCAGGACAGCGCGCTGGACGACGCCAAGGTCGATCGGTTGAGCGACCTGATGGCGGAGCTGGAGGCGTTGTAGCCTCATTGCCGTCAGCGCGGGGCCTGCCTGCTCCCACAGGATCAGGCAAACCCTGCGCTGACGCGGCGATGTGGCGCCGGGCCACCCTGTAAAACCTACCCTTGCCGGTGCTACGCTGCACACTCAGTAGCCAAGGATTTCACAGGTTTCATGGACGATAGCCTGCATGCCGCCCGCATGGGCGATCTCATTCTTCATCCGCCGCTGATGGCCGAGCTGGTCAGTGGCCTGGTCGAGGCTGCGGTCTATGCGGCGGCGGTCGCCGCGGTCGGTGCCGCCATCGGTGGCGCGGTGGTCGCGGTGGTCGGTACCGGCGGTGCCGCCGCCGTGCTCACGCCGCTGATCGCCGGGGCCATGGTCAGTGCCGCCAGCCTGCTGCCGGGTGGCGAGGACAAGAGTATTGGCGATCGCATATCCGACTTCAGCAATTGGGTCGGCAATTCCTTGTTCCCCCCGGAGCCCTACGGCGCCATCAGCAGTGGCTCGCACAACACCCGCATCAACGGCATCTTCGCCGCCCGCGCAGCCGGGGTGAGCGGTGGCCCGGTCGAAGCGCCCGCCGTGGGCGAGGAGCCGTCGATCCTCGAAAATATCGGGGCGTACGCCATGGTCGGGGCATCCATGGTGTTGCCGGTGATCGGCCTGGCCCAGGAGATCAACAGCATCTTCAACCCACCGGTGACGACCCCCGCGGCACCCGGTACGATCCCCAAGCCCCAGGACAAGGCGGTGTGCAGCAAGCACCCGCCGATGCCTGAACAGTTCGTCGCCCAAGGCTCCGACAAGGTGTTCATCAATGGCCAGCCCGCCGCCCGGGTGGGGGACAAGACCACCTGCGACGGGCCCATCGGCATGACCTTCTCGCCCAATGTACGTATCGGCGGCGGTACGCTGACAGTGCGCGACATCCATGATGGCAAGAGCGCCGCGGCGAAGATCATCGGCTTGATCGCGGGGATGCTCATCAGTCGAAGGGGAATGCTCAAAGGTCGCCGATGCGGAGTGGGCAACCCAGTGGCGCCGTCCACGGGCGGCAAGTTCCAGGACGGTCCTGAGGATGTGGACTTCAGGTTGGCGGCGCTGGTGCCGATTACCTGGGCGCGCCGCTACGACAGCAACGACAGACGTGTCGATGGCATGTTCGGCATGGGCTGGAGCGTGCCTTACGAGGTGTGCCTGGAACGTGTCGCGCACCCGGAAGGTGGAGAGCTGTGGATCTACGTCGACGAGGAGGGTGCGCGGCTGGAGCTTGGTCGCCTGCAGGTCGGCAGCGCATTCGTCAGCATTCTCGATGGTTTGGCGTTTTTCCATCAGGACAACGGTTTCACCATCGTCGAGAACATCAACAGCGGACTGTATCAGGTGTTCCATACCGATCCGCTGGAACCCCGGCGCTCGCGGCTGGTCAAGCTGGGCGACCGTAATCTCAATACCCTGGAGCTGTTCTACGACGCGCAGGGACGCCTGCAGTTTCTGGGTGACAGTTTCGCTCGCACATTCATCGAGCTGCACTACACCGAAGCCCAACCCCGTCGCGTGTCGGCGGTGCACAGGCTGTACCTGCAGGCCGGCCAGGCCTTTGCGGTCGAGCGCCGGGAATGCCTGGCACGGTATGGGTATACCCCGGCGGGCCAACTGGAACAGGTCGCCGACGGCGAAGGGCGGGTGCTGCGGCATTTCGCCTACACCGACCAGGGATTGCTGGCCAGCCATACGCTGCCCACGGGCGCGATTCGTCAGTACGAGTGGGCCTGCTTCGCCTCTGCGGCCATCCGTCGTCAGCCCTGCAGCCTCGACGGCACGCCTTATCACATGCCGCCACTGCTTGAGCCACAACCAGACCATGAGTGGCGTGTGGTGCGGCATTGGGGCAGTGATGGCGAGGAGTACCGCTTCACCTATGATCTTGAGCAAGGCCATACCCAGGTGGTCGACGGCCTGGGGCGCACCGAGCATTATCACTGGGGGGCGCTTTACGAAATCCATACCTTCCGTGATGCCTTGGGGCAATGCTGGCGGTATGACTACGTCGATGGATTGCTGCGCCGCAGTATCGACGCACAGGGGGGCGAGTGGTCCTACGGTTACGATGCCCTTGGCCGTCTGGTCGCCACGACCGATCCCCTGGGGCGTTGTGAAAGCATCGGCTACATCGAGCATTGGGCCTTGCCAGACCGTATCACCGACGGAGCAGGGCGGTTGCGTCGCTATACCTATGATCGACGGGGCAATCTGCTTGCCGAAATCGACCCGCTCGGACAACAGACCCGCTATGACTATGATCAACAGGGACGACTGGCGCGGATTGTCGATGCGCAGGGCAAGGACCGCTCGTTGCGCTGGAATGAGCGAGGCCAGCTGATTGCCACGCGTGACTGCTCAGGACAAAAGACGGCTTATCGCTATGACCCGCAGGGGTACTTGAGCGAGTTGCGCAACGCCGAAGGCGGTACCACGCGATATCGTTTCGATGCCCGTGGCAACCTGTTGCAGCGCGAACTGGCAGACGGCAGGGTCGAGCACTATCAAGTCGATGCGGCCGGCCAGCTGACAGGCCATACCGGCCCGGACCAATGCATGACCCAATGGCAGTACGACGCCAGCGGCCGGCTGCTGCAACGTACCGATGCCATGGGCCTGACCGTACGCCTGGGCTGGGATGCCTACGGCCGCCTGCAGCAGCTGGAAAACGAGAACGGCGAGTGCTACCGCTTTCAGTGGGATGCGCTGGATCGACTTCTGGCCCAGAAGAACCTCGACGGCGGTGGTTACAGCCTGTCGTACGATGCGCTGGGCAACGTCGTCCAGACGACCCTGCATCCGGCCAGTACAGCGGAGCCCGCTCTTGCGGGCAGCCCTGAGGAAGCGGACGTTCAGGTGCAGTTGCGCTGCTTCGAGCATGACGCGGCCGGGCGCCTGGTGCGCAAGCGAACCGAGGATGGGCTGACAGCGTATACCTACGATGCAGCCGACAATCTGCTGTCGATCCGTTTCAGCGACCAGGCTGGGCAATCCCGGCAACTGGACTTTGCCTATGACGCTTCAGGGCAATTGCTGGAGGAAAGCTGCGGCCCCGGGCAGCTCGGATACCGCTACGACCCGTTGGGCAACCTGCAGACCCTGACCTTGCCGGACCAGCGTCGGATCAATTACCTGCGCTACGGGAGTGGGCACCTTCACCAGCTCAACCTCGATGGCCGGGTAATCAGTGATTTCGAACGGGATGCGTTGCACGCCGAAGTCCTGCGAAGCCAGGGCGCATTGTCAACCAGGACACGCCACGACAGCACGCGGCGTCTGGTGCAGAGGGTCATCGAGTACCAGGATAGCGCACAGGCGGTGCTGCCTTTGCTGCAAAAGGATTACCGGTACGATGCCGGCAACAATCTCGTTGGCGAGGTACTGACCCAGGCCCAGCGCTGCGGCAATGGGCTGGGAGTGGAGCTCGATGAGATCATCGGGCGCTTTCAGACAGGTGCTGGTGGGCGCGTCAGCTATGACTACGGTCCCACCGAACGTATCCACGGCGCATCACGTCAGTTGCCCCACCGGCAGTCGCCGACTGTCGAACACTTCGGCTATGACCCTGCCGGGAACCTGCTTGATGGTTACCAGGTCGGTGGCCGGGTGCGCCATGACCGGGTCAAGGTGTTCCAGGACAGACGCTACCGCTACGACCGCTTTGGCCGGCTCAGCGAGAAGCGCAGCGGCAACCGCCTTGTCCAGCATTTCGAGTATGACGCCGAGCATCGGTTGGTCAGGGTCAGGCAGCAACGCGGAGCAGTCCGCGAGCGAATCGAGTTCGCCTATGATCCCTTGGGCAGGCGAGTCGACAAGCGTGTCTATCGTGACAATCATGAAGCACCCGTCAGCCGGAGCGAATTTCTGTGGCAAGGGTTGCGTCTGCTGCAGGAAGTACAGGATGGCAGGCCGAGCCTGTTCCTGTATGCCGATGCGACCAGTCACGAGCCTCTGGCCAGGGTGGATGGAGCGCCTGGCCATGAACGGGTCTTCTACTTCCACACCAATCTTGCCGGTCTGCCAGAGCAACTGACTGATGAGCGCGGCATGAGTGTCTGGCACGGCAATTTCCAGGTGTGGGGCAACAGCAGGGAGGAGTGGCACGCACCCGAACAGGTCAGTCGGCAGAACCTGCGCTTCCAGGGGCAGTACCTGGACCGGGAAACCGGGCTGCATTACAGCATGTTCAGATTCTACGACCCGGATATCGGGCGGTTCACCCAGCAAGATCCTGTCGGCCTGCTGGGTGGCGTGAACCTGTACCAGTATTCACCCAACCCGGTGACCTGGATCGATCCGCTGGGGTTGAGTTGCAGTCATGCCAAGATGCAACCTTACCGCGACGATGTCATGGTCAAGGGGCCGCACGCCGATATCTACGTCAACAACCGGAAAGTTGCCGAGGCGCGCTTGTCCGATGATGGCGACTGGTTCCGCTGGGGCGAGTTGATCAAGGACAAGAAGATGTTGAAAGAGGCGGACAAAGTCATCGGTGGCATGGGCAAGGACACCTCCATCATGACTGAAGCCGTATCGCAGACACGTCGGGCGCTTGCCGATTTCGAGCAGATCCTCAAGCACAACAAGCCCGCTACCCGCCTCTACCAGCAGGCGGAGCGAGGCGTTGTCAGGTTCAAGAAACTACTGGAAGCAATCACATGACGTTCGACGATTTTGTAAAGGGCAAGCTGCAGGTGCGGTTCGGGGCTTCTCTGGAAACACTCATGCCCGGTTTTCACAAACCCACCGTGCAGATGATCAGCGAGCCGGATCAGCGCTTCGGGGTGTTCTCGCAAGGTATCGAGTACCTGTTCGACATGAACCAGCTCTGTCTTGTGCAATATGATATTTCGCGCATCCGCACAATGTCCTTCAACCGGCATCCGATCGATGAGACGACGTCTGTGGAGGCGTTCAAGGATTACCTGACCGAGGCAGGGGTGGGCTTCGAGGAGGAGCGCAAGGATGGGCAGACCATCCTGCTGACCACGACGGGGGTGAAACTGTACTTCGATGGGCAAACGCCGTGTTTCTCCACCGCCATGAAAAGCTGGTGATCCTGTACGCAGTGCGCAGTGCCAGAAAGGGTGGCAGGGCGGTCAGGGCAGCCAGCCGGAAAGCTGCCCTGAGCCGTTTCCCCTGACGCGTTTCAGCGTTTGCCGAGGATCTTCCCGAGCATCTCTGGCCGCGGCGCGCCTTGCTGGCTTTGCAACTGCCCCTTTTCATCCTGATAGAAGATCGCCGGGGTTGCGGCCAGGCCCAGTTCTTCCATCAGCGCCAGATTCGCCTCAAGTTTTTTCTGTACCGCCTCCGGCACCTTGTCCAGCGCCTTGAGCGAGCTGGCCTTGCCGGCCTTCTCGTGTTCCTGCAAGGCCTTGGCAGGGTCCTTGGCGGCGAGCAGCGCGGCGGACTTGCCCGGACTGTCCTCGCGGATGATGCCGACCATGATGTGGCGCAGTTGCACCTTGCCCGAGTCGACCCAGGGCCGCGCCTGCTGCCAGAACATGTTGCAGTAGGGGCAGTTGGGGTCGCTGAACAGGTAGACGGTACGCGGCGCATCGACCTTGCCGTCCTGGATCCAGGCGGTCTTTTCCATCTTCGCCCACACGGCCTTGCTCATCGGTGCGTACACCAGTTTTTCCAAGGGTTCGGCGCTGAGGTCCTTGCCTTGCTCGTCGAACAGGCTGCCCACCAGGACGTGCTTGCCGTCGGGGGTGAGGTACAGGGCAATGCCGTTGTTGTGGTACTCGGCGGCATAGCCGCGCAGCCCGTCGGGGGCGTCGAAGCTGCCCTTGATCACGGCACCCTTGGCTTGCAGTTGCTGGATCGCCTTGGGCAGTTCCTCTGCTTGCAGCGTGGGGGTGGCAAGCAGGGCGAGGGTCAGGGGCAGCAGTGCATTCAATCGCATGTCAGTTTCCTTGTGGGGCGGGCGCATCGGCGCGTTCGAAGGGTTCCAGGGCGTGGCGCAGGCTGGCGCGCGACAGTTCGCCCAGGTGGCTGCCGACCAGCCGCCCTTCGGCGTTGTAGAACAGGGTGGTGGGCAGGGCCATGGAGCCGACCTTGCGGGCCAGCTCGCCCGTGCCGTCGAACAGCACGTTGGAGAGGGTCAGGCCGGTGGTGGCCATGAAGGTGCTGACGTTCTCAGGGGTCTCCCCCTGGTTGACGAACAGGAAGGTCACATGGGGATAGTCGTCCTCGGCCTGTTGCAGCACCGGCATCTCGCGGCGGCAGGGTGGGCACCAGGTGGCCCAGATGTTGATGACCAGTGGGCGGCCGCGGTAGTCGTGCAGGGCCACCGCCTGGCCGCGGCTGTCGCGCAGGCTCATGTCGGGCAGTTCGGTGCCCTTGCTGTAGAGATGGCTGGCCAGGCTGGCCAGCCCCCAGAACAGGGCGCCGCTGAACAGCGCCCAGCCCAGCGGGCGGCGCAGGCCCGGGCGGCGCCAGCCTTGCCACAGGGTGCCGAGCACGATGCCCAGCAGCCCACCCCAGAGCAGGAAGCCGCCGTCGCGGATATCGATTATTTGCAGCAGGTCGTCACGGTACATCGGCCAGTAGGCGAGGACGAAACCCAGGCGGGCGAACAGCAAGCCCAGCAGGAACAGGTTGAACAGCGCCGACTCCGGGTTTTCGCCGCCGCGCCTGGCGACCCGCCAGCCGACCAGGCTGGCGATGCCCAGCGCGGCAAGCAGCAGCAGGTGGTTGAGGGCCATGGTCAGCGGCCCGAGGGTGACGGTGAGCATCAGCCTTGGCTCCTGGTCTGGGCCCAGTGCTGGAGTAATCCGGCGGCGTCGATTTCACCGGTGATACGGCGGGCGCGGCGCTCGTCGCCCTCCGGGCCGACCCAGATCAGGCTGGGCGGGCCCGGCACCTGGTAGCGTTGCAGCAACTCGCGGCTGGCCGGGGAGTCGGCGGTCACATCCAGGCGCAGCAGGTGTACGCCGTCAAGACTGGTCTGGACATCGGCACGGGCGAACACCTGTTTCTCCATGACTTTGCACGACACGCACCAGTCGGCGTAGTAGTCCACCAGTACCCACTGTCCACGTGCCTTGGCGGCATCGAGTTCACGTTGCAGCTCGGCCGGTGCGCTGACGGTGACAAAGGCGTCGTGGCCGCTGGCGGGGGCCGTGGCCGTGCTCTTGCCGGCAAAAGGCTGCAAAGGCTGCCACACATCATTGCCACCGGCTGCGGCGCCCACCAACAACAGGCCGCCCCACAGCGCGCCCAGCAGTGGGATAGCACGCAAGGCGGGCAGGCGCTGCAGGGCTGGCCAGGCGGCCCAGCCCAGAGCGATCAACCAGGCACCGGCCAGGGCCAGCACCAGCGTTTCCGGCAGCAGGCCGCGCACGGTGTACAGGGCCATGGCCAGGAACACGAAGCCGAACAAGCCCTTGACCAGGTTCATCCAGGCGCCTGGGCGTGGCAGGTAGCGATTGCCCAGGGTGACCAGCAGCAACAGCGGGACACCCATGCCCAGGCCGAGGGTGAACAGCACCAGTGCCCCTTGCAGCACGTCGCCGCTCTGGGCGATGAACAGCAGCGCGCCGGCCAGGGGCGCGGTCATGCAGGGGCCCAGCAGCAAGCCCGACAGGGCGCCCAGCAGCGCCGCGCCATACAGGTTGCCACCACGGGTGCCTTGCCCGGCGCGGTCCAGGCGGTCACGCAGGGCGGCGGGCAGTTGCAGTTCGAAAGCGCCGAACATGGGCAGGGCGAGCAGCACGAACAAACCAGCCAGGCTGCCCAGCAGCCAGGGTTGTTGCAGCCAGGCTTGCAGGCTGGCGCCCAGCAGCGCGGCGATCACGCCGAGGGCGGCATAGACCAGCGCCATGCTCAGCACATAGATGCCGGCCAGCCACCAGCCACGTCGGGCACTGGCGCCATTGCCCAGGACCAGCCCGGCGAGGATCGGCAGCATTGGCAGCGAGCACGGGGTGAAGGCCAGCAGCAGGCCCAGGCCGAAGAATGCCAGCAGGCTCCAGGCCAGGCTATCCTGCTGCAAGGTGCCGGCCAGGGCCTGGTCGCTGGCCTGGTCGGCAGCCGGTGTTGCCGCAGCCGCCCCGCCCAGGGCGATCGGGGTGGTCTGCGGCGGATAGCATAGCCCTGCGTCCGCGCAGCCTTGCCAGCCCAGGCGCAGTTCCCCGCTGGCGCTGGCCGGCAGCAGCAGTTCGAGTTGGGTGCGGTAGACCGCGCTGTCGCCGAAGAACTCATCGTGATGGTTCTCGGCCTGGGGCAGGGGCGGGTGCTGCTCGGGGGGCAGGCCGTCGAACTTCAGGCGCTTCTGGTAGAGGTAGTAGCCGTCCTTGATCTGGAAATGCAGGCGCGTCTGGCCGTTTTCCAGGCGGTCGTGAGTCAGCACGAAGGCTTCGTTCACCGGCAGGAAGTCCGGTTTGACCGCGAACGGGTTGGCCTGTAGGGGGCCGGCGAGCAGGAATGTCAGGAAAAGCAGGAGAACACGCATGTCGACGCCTTGGCAGAACTTTGAAGGAGGCCATGCTGGCCTTGGGTTATTAACTGAAGGTTAAGCTGGTCCTAGGACCGTCGGTGGGGGCGTTGCAGCGCCTGATGCTATCAGCCCGACGAACGTCGCCAAACCGGTTCATAATCCCCCCTTAATGATGAACCTGTGCAATGCCATCTTCCCCACCCAGGAGCCCCCCCATGCACGTTCTGCTCTGCGAGGACGATGACCTGATCGCCAGCGGCATCTGCGCCGGTCTCTCGGCCCAAGGCCTGACCGTGGACCGGGTGGCCAGCGCCTCGCAGGCTCGGCAGATGCTGCAGACCGCGAAGTTCGACGTGATGATCCTCGATCTGGGCCTGCCCGACGAAGATGGCCTGAAGCTGTTGCGCCGCCTGCGCCAGCAGGGCGAGATCCTGCCGGTGCTGGTGCTCACCGCCCGTGACGCGGTCACCGACCGGGTCGATGGCCTGCAGGCCGGTGCCGACGATTACCTGCTCAAGCCCTTCGACCTGCGCGAACTCGCCGCCCGCTTGCACACCCTGCTGCGTAGGGTGGCCGGGCGGGCGGTGAACGTGATCGAGCATGGTCCGCTGCGCTACGACCCCAGCAGTTGCGAGGCGACCCTGGCTGGTCGGCCACTGGACCTGTCGCGGCGCGAACAGGCGCTGCTCCAGGCGCTGCTGCAGAATCCGGGGCGCGTGCTTTCCAGCGAGCAGCTCAAGGATTGCGTCTATGGCTTCGGCGACGAAGTCGAGAGCAATGCGCTGAACGTGCATATCCACCACCTGCGGCGCAAGCTGGGCAACAGCATCGTCGAGACCGTGCGCGGCCTGGGTTACCGCCTGGGCCCGGCCCAGGCGCCGGAGGAGGCCGCATCATGAGCCTGCGGGTACGCCTGTCACTGATCCTCGGCAGCGTGTTCATCGTCATCTGGGCACTGGCGGCGGCGTGGATGCTGCGTGACCTGCGCCAGCAGATGATGTTTTCCCTCGACCAGCGGCTGGTGGCCTCGGCGCGCATGGTCGCGGGGCTGATCGACCAGTTGCCGCAGCCGCTGACCGCCAAGGGGCAGGACGCGCATTTCTCCGCTGACCAGTTCAGTGTGCCGGATGGCATGGCCTGCCAGGTCAGCTCGTTGCGTGGCGAGATCCTCGCCAGCAACCACAAGCACGATGGCGCCATGGACGACGAGCGCAGTGGGTTCCGTGACCAGACCATCGATGGCGCCTCATGGCGTACCTTCACCTACAACCATGGCGACGTGCGTATCACCACCGCCGACCGTCACCAGGAGCGCGAGGCGCTGAACCAGTCGATCCTGCTGGCGGCCTCGGCACCGGTGCTGATGGCCCTGCTGGGCAGCCTGGGGTTGTTGTGGATCGGCTTGGGCAAGGGCCTGGAACCGCTCAATCGCATGCGCGACGCCTTGCGCAGGCGCCGCGCCGACAGCGTCGAGCCGTTGCAGGTGGCCGGCCTGCCCAGCGAACTGCAACCGCTGCTCGACACCCAGAACCAGCTGTTCCTGCGCATCGCCCAGACCCTCGAGCGCGAACGCCGCCTGACCGACGACGCCGCCCATGAACTGCGCAGCCCGTTGACCGCGATCAAGACCCACCTGCAGGTGGCGCGCATGACTGACGGCGCGGTGCGCGAACAGGCCCTGGAACACGCCGAGCAGGGTACCGACCGCATGCACCGCACGTTGGAGCAGTTGCTGATGCTGGCGCGGGTCGAGGGCAGCCTGTCGTTCGATGACGGTGTGCAGTGCAGCGCCGCCCAGGTTGCCCGGCAGGCCATCGAGGATGCCGGGGGCGGCGACAACCGCCGTATTCACCTGCATCTGCCCGACGAAGCGGCCAGGGTCTACCTGGGCATGCCGGCGCCGCTGGCGGTGGCGGCACTGCGCAACCTGCTGGACAATGCCCTGCGCCATGGCGGTGATGCCGCCGTGGAGCTGGATGTGCAGGCGCAGGACGGCCAGGTGGATTTCCTCGTGCGCGACCATGGTCCAGGTATCGCGCCGGCAGATCTCGAACACCTGACCGAGCGTTTCTGGCGCAACGGCCAGAGCGGTGGCTGCGGCCTGGGGCTGGCGATCGTCCAGGCCATCGTCCAGCGCTGTTCTGGCAACCTGCGTTTCGACAGCCAGGCCGATGGCTTGCGGGTGTGCCTGCAGGTGCCGGCACGCTCGGGGAGTTGAGTTCATACCTATCGCGGGGCAAGCCCGCTCCCACGCAATTCGCATCCGCGCGACTGCTCTTGCCGGGCCAGCGCATGGCGTGGGAGCGGGCTTGCCCCGCGACAGAGGCCGCAGATCCTCAACAAATCCGACGGCAACCGCTAAATCCGCACCTCGCTGAAGCGTTTTTCAAGCGATAAGAACCCGACACACATCCGGTTACAGGGCGCGTGGCGGGCACATTCGCTTGCTTGCGAGGGATTTTCCGATGTCGACCGCTTCCAGCCTTGCCCAGGTGCTGCCGGCCACCGCGCCGCGCCCCCTGTACGAATTCGAGGATTCGCCCCTGCTGTTGCGCCAGCAACAGCAGGAGTCCAACGCCCGCAGCTACCCGCGACGCATCCCGCTGGCGCTCAAGCGCGCCCGAGGCCTGTACGTCGAGGACGTCGAGGGCCGCCAATTCATCGACTGCCTGGCCGGTGCTGGCACGCTGGCCCTGGGTCACAACCATCCGGTGGTGATCGACGCGATCCAGCGCGTGCTGGCTGACGAGCTGCCACTGCATACCCTGGACCTGACCACGCCGGTCAAGGACCAGTTCGTCCAGGACCTGTTCGGCCTGTTGCCCGAGGGCCTGCGCGGCGAAGCCAAGATCCAGTTCTGCGGCCCGACCGGTACCGATGCGGTGGAGGCCGCGCTCAAGCTGGTGCGTACCGTGACTGGGCGCAGCACCGTGCTGGCGTTCCAGGGCGCCTACCATGGCATGACCCAGGGCGCCCTGAGCCTGATGGGCAGCCTGGGGCCGAAAAAGCCACTTGGCGCGCTGCTGAACAATGGCGTGCAGTTCCTGCCCTATCCCTATGACTACCGCTGCCCGTTCGGCCTGGGTGGCGAGGCGGGCGTGCGCGCCAACCTGCACTACCTGGAAAACCTGCTGAACGACCCCGAGGCCGGGGTGGCGCTGCCAGCGGCGGTGATCGTCGAGGTGGTGCAGGGCGAGGGCGGTGTGATCCCTGCCGATATCGAGTGGTTGCGCGGGCTGCGGCGGATCACCGAGCAGGCCGGGGTGGCGCTGATCGTCGACGAGATCCAGAGCGGCTTCGCCCGCACTGGCAAGATGTTCGCCTTCGAGCACGCCGGCATCGTGCCTGACGTGGTCACCCTGTCCAAGGCCATCGGCGGCAGCCTGCCGCTGGCGGTGATGGTCTACCGCGACTGGCTCGACCAGTGGTCGCCGGGTGCGCACGCCGGCACTTTCCGTGGCAATCAGATGGCGATGGCGGCGGGCTCTGCGGTGATGAAGTACCTGGTCGAGCACCGTCTGTGCGAGCACGCCGAGGCCATGGGCCAGCGCTTGCGTGGGCACCTGCAGCGGTTGCAGCAGGACTATCCGCAGCTCGGCGATATTCGTGGCCGTGGCTTGATGCTGGGCGTGGAGTTGGTGGATCCGGCGGGCAAGCGCGACGCGCAGGGGCATCCGCCGGCATGCCGCAGCCTGGCGCCGAAGGTGCAGCGCGAGTGCCTGCGCCGCGGCCTGATCCTCGAGCTGGGCGGTCGCCATGGTGCTGTGGTGCGCTTCCTGCCGCCGTTGATCATCAGTGCCGAGCAGATCGATGAAGTGGCGGCAAGATTTGCCGAAGCCGTCGCGGCGGCGGTCAAGGCCGGTTGATGTTCCGGGGCTGCGTTCAGCCCCTTCGTCCATTGCCGGCGATGGGGCGCAAGGCGCCCCTGCTCGTTGCTCAGTCGAACACGCGCCCGGCGCGCCAGTAACCCATCAGGGTCAGGCTTTCTCGCGGCAGCTCGCGCTCCTTGATCAGGTAGCGGCGGATGTCCATGACAGTCCCCGATTCCCCGGCGACCCAGGCATGGAAGTCGCCGTGTTCGCCGCAGGCCTGTTCCCACAGGATGCTTTCGTCGATATCCACGTCTTCCAGCTCGACCGTCGACGCGCCACGCGGCGCCGGCAGGCTGGCCAGCTCGCGCACGGCGTGCTGCATGCCTTGGCCGTGCTCGCTGCGCAGCAGGTCGCGTGGCAGCCAGTGCAGGCGGGTGGCCGGGCTCTGGCGCAGGTCGAGACAGTCGGCTTCCAACGGGACTTCGATGAAGGCTTCCACTGCCAGCTCCGGCGCGGTCGTGGCCAGCTGTTCGAGGATGCCGGCAATCGCCGGCAGGGCGGTTTCGTCGCCGACCAGCAGAATGCGCCGGGCGCTGCGTGGCGGTTTCCATTCATAGCCGCCGGGGTCGTCGGCATATGCCAGGTTGGGGGCGACCATCTGCAGGCGGTCGCCGACGCGGGCATGGGTGGCCCAGGCCGAGGCGGGGCCATTGACGCCGTGCAGGACAAAGTCCACATCCACCTCCAGCGCCTCGCGGCGCAGGGCGCGGATGGTGTAGGTGCGCATGGGCGGCATGTCTTGCGCCGGCAGTTCGCGCCGCGCCTGCTGCCATTGCGCGTGCTTGGGCAGGTTGGATGGCGCGCCGGCTGGCGTCGGAAACAGCAACTTCACACGCTGGTCGGGGGCCAGGGTGGTCATCTGCGCGACGTCCTCGCCGGTGAAGACGAAGCGCGTCAGTGAGGGGCTCAGGGTTTCGATGGCCTTGAGGTCGAGGTCGAAGAGCCGGTAGGGCGTGGCCTGGGCAGCAGGTGCCAGGCGGGCAAGCGGGGAGGTCATGGGCATGCCTCTGTCAGCGGGAGATACCCATCAGACGAGCGCACTGCGCGGTTAATTAGCCGGGGTGAGCCGCGCCTAAATTTCCCTGGCCCGCCTACGTTCTAGCTTGGATAGCAGTCGCGGCACGCGAAGACGGATTGAGGCGCAATGACAATTTCCCGACGAGGATTCATCGCCGGCCTGGCTGTGGCAGGCGCCACAGGCACGGCGGCCTATTACGCGCACAAGCAACTGACCCATGACCCCGAGGACGACATCGTCACGCCTGGGGAAGCCAGCGTCGAGCTGGCCGACTACGCAGGCCAGATGCTCGCGGACCAACTGCGCGGCGTCTGGGAAATCCGCTTCGAGGGTGCCGAGCGCGGCCTGGATGGGCTGCCCCAGCAAGGTGTCGAGATGTTCCTCGACGTCGCCACCAAGGGGCGCGGCCTGCGCGGTTTCGTCGATACCGGCGAGCGCTTGCGTGGGGCTGGCGAGCCGGCCTACCGCGTGCTGGGTGACCTGGTCGGTGCCAGCAGCGCGCAGGTGCGCTGGCGCCTGATCAACCAGCATGGCGGGCCGGGCTATGAGTGCGTGGCCAGTCTGGACGAAGTCTGGGCCGAATTCGCCAATGCCGGCAGCGGCACGCTGACCGGGCGCGTGCAGCGTCTGGATCGGCCGCTGACGCTGCCGGTGCCCGACAGCCGTTTCGTCGCAGTCAAGCGATTGTTCCCCGAGGCCCGTGAACGCCTGCCTTACACCCCCGAGATGCTGGCCTGGGTGGTCGGTGCCGAACACCGCTTGTTCCACCAGCTCTGGCATGCCACCCGTGACCAGTGGCACAAATTGCCGCGCAACAAGCAGGACGCCCTGCGTGGCCTGGGCTGGCAGCCCGGGCCCAGGGACCATGAGCGCGATGCCCGTGGCCCGCGCAAGCACCGCAATGGCTCGGGCATCGATTTCCTGTTCATGCACCGGCACATGCTGATGTATGCACGCACCTTGCAGGACCTGCCCTCGTGGCAGCGCTTCCCGCTGCCGCAGCCGAGCGTCGAGTTCGACCGCGCAGGCTTTGCCCGCTATTTCGACAACCACGACGGCTACTGCGTGCCGCCAACCTGGCAGGCGCCGGGCGACGAAGCCTATGGCCAGTGGGTTGGGGCGATCAAGGCCGGCGAAACCTACTGCAGCAACTTCCAGGTGTGGGAGTCGCAGTACCAGGACCCGTTGTACCTGTCGAAGCTGACCCTTGGGGCTTTCGGTTCGGAACTGGAGATGAACCTGCACGACTGGCTGCACATGTGCTGGGCGTCGGTGCCGCGTGATCCGAACAATGGCGCGCCGGTGCCGTTCGCCCGTGACCAGGCAGACTTTGCCGCGCGCTGGTTCGAGCCCGAAAACGATTTTCTCGGCGATCCGTTCTCGTCCCATGTCAATCCGGTGTTCTGGGGTTTCCATGGCTGGATCGACGACCGCATCGACGACTGGTTCCGTGCCCATGAGCGCTATCACCCCGGTCAGGTACGGCGCCTGGAGGTCAATGGCGTGCCCTGGTTCGCCCCGGGTCGCTGGGTCGAAGCCGGCGACCCGTGGCTGGGCCCGGACACCCATGGCTGCAGCACGCAGCCAGGCATGCGCCTGGGCAAGTCGGTGGAGATGGACGTGGAGACCATGAAGTTGGCCCTGCGTATCACGTTCGGTAACGAAGAAAAGCTCGATAGCCTGCTGCGCAAGGTGCCGCAACGCCCTTGGTACGCGCGCCACCTGTCACTGAAAAACATCGTGCCCTGATGCACCCTGTGCCCCTGCAAGCGCGGGCAAACCCGCGCCTGCAGGGACTTGTCGCGTGCCCTACAGCTTGACCGGCGTCTGCCAGCCCCCACCCAATGCCTTGTACAGCGCCACGCTGCCCTGCAACTGCTCAAGGCGCAGTTGCGCCTGCTGGTCCTGGGCCAGATACAGCGTGCGCTGGGTCTCGAGTACCGTCAGCAGGGTCTCGGCGCCGGCGGCGTAACGTTGCTGGGCCAGGTCGAAGGCGATGCGTGCCTGCTCCACCTCCTGGTCCTGCCAGCGGCGCTGGCGTTCAACACCGGCGATGGCGTTCAAGGCTTTCTCCACATCCGCGAAGCCTGCCAGGATGCTGCCGCGGTACAGCTCCAGCAATTCCTCCTGTTCGGCGCTGGCCTGGTCCCGTGCGGCGCTGAGTCGGCCGTTGTTGAAGATCGGCGCGGCGAGGCCGGCAGTCAGGGTGTAGTAGGGGCTGTCGAAGACATTGGGCAGGGTGCGCGCACCGCTGCCCAGGTTCGCGCCGAGTATCAGGCGAGGCAGCATGGCCGCCCGGGCCACCTGTATGTTGGCGCTGGCCGCCGCCAGGCGCGCCTCGGCGGCGGCGATGTCCGGCCGCCGGCCGAGCAGTTCGCTGGGCACGCCGCTGCCGATGCTGGGCCACTGTACGTTGCTGATCATTTCGCGATTGTCGGGCAGGGCCTGCACCGGGTCGCCCAGCAGGGTGGCGAGGACGATGCGGTTGTCCTGGCGACGCTGTTCGAGCAACGGTAGCTGGCGTTCCTGGGCAGCGACCAGGCTGCGCTGCTGGGCCAGTTCCAGGCGGGTGGCCGAGCCTGAACGTTCGCGGGCTTCGACCAGGCCCAGCACGTCGCGGGCATTGTCCAGGTTGAGCCGGGCGATGCGCAGTTGCTCGTCGAGTGCCAGGCCTTGCAGGTAGCTGTCGGCCACGGCGCTGACCAGGGTCAGCTCGACTGTCTGGCGATCGAAACGGCTGGCATCCAGGCTGCGCAGCGCGCTGTCGCGGGTGGCGCGCAGGCCGCCCCAGAAATCGATCTCGTAGCTGGCGCTCAGGCGGGTGCCGAACGAGGTGCTGGTGCGCTCGCTGCTGCTGGCGTCGAGCTGGCTGTTGCCTTCACCGCGCAACAGGCGCTGCCGGCTGCCATCCAGGCCGAGCTGTACTTCTGGCAGTAATGGCGCCCCGGCGATCACTGCGATGGCCTGGGCCTTGCGCACCCGCGCCGCGGCTGCCGCCAGGTCGTGGCTGTTCGAGCGTGCGCGCTCGATCAACTGGTCCAGTTCCAGGCTGGCAAAGGCGCGCCACCACTGGTTGTCCGGCAGGGCCTGGTTGGCGCTGGTCGGCCCTTGCCAGGCCGGCGGGGCGTCGATGTTCGCCGCAGGCGGCGGTGGGGTGCTGCAGGCGGCCAGGCCAAGGCTCAGGGCCAGCAAGCTGATACGGCAGGGGATCGTCATGGGTTATTCGCTGGTAAGGGCCTTGACCGGGTCGAGGCGGGCGGCCTTGCGGGCCGGCATGAAACCGAACACCACGCCGGTGATCACGGCGCAGGCAAAGGCGCCGAGGATGGCGGGCAGGGCGAAGGCCACGGCGATGTCGGCCAGCAACAGGCTGCCGCCGATGGCCAGGGCCAGGACGATGCCGGTCACGCCGCCGACCATCGACAGCATCACCGCCTCGGTGAGGAACTGGCGCAGGATGTCGCGCTGGCGCGCGCCGGTGGCCATGCGGATGCCGATCTCGCGGGTGCGTTCGCGCACGGTCATGAGCATGATGTTCATCACGCCAATGCCACCCACCAGCAGGGAGATCGCGGCAATCGCACCGAGCATCAGCGACAGGCTGTTCTGCGTGCGGGCCTCGGCCTGGATCAACGCGGCGTCGTTGGTCAGGACGAAGTCATGCTTGCCCTGGTGACGCTGCAGCATCAGGCGCTCGATCGCCTGCTCGGTCTCCTTCACCCGGCTGGAGTCCAGGGCGGCGATGGTGACGTATTCCGGGTCGCGGCTGCCGAACAGGCGGATGGCGGCGGCGGAGTAGGGCACCACCACGCGCTCGTCGCTGTCCTCGCTGCCGGAGCTGGCGCCTTTGCCCTGGAGCACCCCAATCACCTGGAACGGCACGTTGCCGATCAGCAGGTACTGGCCGAGTGGATTGCTGCCCGGGCCGAACATCTTGTCACGCACCTTCTGCCCGATCACCGCCACGGCGGCGCCGTTGGCTTCGTCGGCTTCGCTGTAGAAGCTGCCCTCGACCACGGGCCAGTTGAAGATCTCGGGGAACCCGGTGTTGTTGCCGCCAACGTAGAACTGCTCGCCCTTGTTGCCGTGGCGCACCATGAGCTTGTCGCCGATTACCGGCATGACCCGTTTGACCTGGGGCAGTTCGCCGATGGCGTCGACATCGTCGAGGGTGACGATGCCCATCAGTTCCTCGGAGGAGTGCTTGCCGTTGAGGTAAAGGATGTTCGAGCCGAATGCGGCCATCTGCGCCATGACCTGGCGCTTGCTGCCTTCGCCGACCGCGAGCATGACCACCACCGAGGCGACCCCGATGATGATACCGAGCAGGGTCAGCGCGGTGCGGAAGCGGTTGATCCACATCACCCGCCAGGCAGCCTGCAGGGACTCGACCAGTTCGCCTTTCCAGGCGCCGCGCTGGGTGGCGCCGCGGTCCAGGCGCTGGCGCAGGTCGTCGGCCTGCAATTGCCGGGGGATGTTGGCCGATGGCTGGCTGGGCGAGTCGCTGACCACTTCGCCGTCGCGCACTTCGATGATCCGCTGGGCGCGGGCCGCGACTTCACGGTCGTGGGTAATGAGGATGATCACATGGCCCTGGCTGGCCAGTTCGTCGAGCAGGGTCATCACCTCGGCGCCGCTGTGGCTGTCGAGGGCGCCGGTGGGCTCGTCGGCGAGGATGATGTGCCCGCCGTTCATCAGCGCCCGGGCGATCGACACCCGTTGCTGCTGGCCGCCGGACAACTGGTGCGGGCGGTTGCCGGTGCGGCTGGCCAGGCCCAGGCGCTCGAGCAGGGCGTGGGCGCGGGCATGGCGCTCGGCGGGCGGGGTGCCGGCGTAGATGGCCGGCATCTCGACGTTCTCCTGGGCCGAGCCCGAAGGGATCAGGTGATAGCCCTGGAACACGAAGCCGAACGCTTCGCGACGCAGCCAGGCCAGCTCGTCGCTGTCCAGTTCGGCCACGTCCCGGCCTGCGAAGCGGTAGCTGCCCGAGGTGGGACGGTCGAGGCAGCCGAGGATGTTCATCAGGGTCGATTTACCGGAGCCCGAGGCGCCGACGATGGCGACGAACTCGCCGGGGTGGATGCTCAGGCTGATGCCGCGCAACACCTCGACCCTGGGCGAATCGACACCGCCGTAGACCTTGCGGATGTCGCACAGCTCGATCAGGGGCGTGGCCATCTCAACCCCCACTGGCGGCAGGCAGGCCGATGACCAGGCGCTCGCCTTCGTTCAGGCCTTCGAGAACCTGCACCCGCAGGCGGTCGCTCAAGCCGGTGCGTACCTGGCGTGCCTCGACCTGACCCTTGCTGTTCAGCACCTGGGCCAGGCGCACGCCGTCGCCGGGGGTGTCATCCAGCGCAGCCAGGGGGACGCTGAGCACTTGGCTGGCTTGCCCGGCGACGAAGAACACCTGGGTGGTCATTTCTGCCATCAGGGCGCCGTCGGGGTTGTCCACGTCCAGCAGCACGGTGTACTGCACCACCTTGCTGCCTGTGGTGCCGGCGGTGGCGCTGGCCGGGCTGCCGCCGCCCTGGCTGGTCTGGTCCAGCGGCTTGGGCGGTACCGGCAGGATCTGGCGCACGGTGCTGGTCCAGCGGCGCTTGCCGCCGGCCAGGGTGTTGAAGTAGGCGGTCATGCCCGGCTTGACCTTGCCGATGTCGGCTTCGGACACCTGGGCCCAGACGGTCATCGGCGAGAGCTTGGCGATCCGCAGGATCAGCGGCGTCTGCTGCTGGGCATTGAGGGTCTGGCCTTCGCGGGCATCCACCGCCACCACGGTACCGCTCATGGGGGCGTAGATGCGCGTGTAGCCCAGTTCTGCCTCGTCACTGCGCAGGCTGGCCTGGGCCTGGCGGATCTGCGCCAGGTACATGTCGATGCGGGCCTGGGTCACCTTCAGTTGCGCCTGCGCCGTCTGCAGGTCTTCCTGGCGGGTGGCGCCGGCGGCGGCCAGGCCGTGCTGGCGCTGGTACTGCTGCTGGGCAAGCTGGTATTGCGCACGCTGTTCGGCCAGCTGGGCCTTGAGGTTCTCGATCGAGTAACGTCCGGCGTCGAGCTTGGCCTGTTGCGTGGACGGGTCGATCTCCACCAGCAACTGGCCCTGGCGCACTTCGTCACCGGCCTCCACATGCAACTTGCGAATCTGACCCGAGGCCTGGGCGCCGACGTCGACGTAACGGCGCGGTTGCAGGGTACCCAGTGCGGTAACGCTACTTTCGATGTCGGCGCGCAGCACCGGCACGGTGCTGACCGGTGCGCCGCCGAGCGGCAGGACCTGCCAGGCCACGAGGCTGCCGAGGCCGGCCAGGCCCAGGGCGCCGAACAGCACTCGGCGGCGGGTATTGGATGTGCGTGTCATGCGGGCTTCCAGCCGGGGGTAGTGGCCGAGTGCTGCGACGCGGCACGCGCTCGGGGGTCCCAGTTAAACGAATGTGATAGGTGGCGATTTAACGCAGGAAGGGGAGGGCTGTGTGTTGCTGCGAATAATTATAATTTGTAAGATCGCACACTGATATTATCCAGACCCGCTGCGCCTGCCTACCAGCGCTCGAGCAGGGAGACGACAGGTGCCGTCGTGGAACATTACTATCGCGAGTTGGTGAGCTTTCTGTCTGCCCGGCTTGGCAATCGCCAGGCGGCCGAAGACGTTGCCCATGATGCCTACATCCGCGTGCTGGAGCGCACGGGCGGCGAGCGTATCGAACACCCGCGCGCGTTTCTTTATCGCACGGCGATGAACCTGGTGGTCGATCATCACCGGCGTCACCAGGTGCGTCAGGCCGAGCCGCTCGAGGTGCTCGACAGCGATGAGCGTTGGCACAGCCCCGCGCCGACGCACAGCATGCAGCTCGACCAGCGTCTGGCGCTGATGCAGCAGGCCTTGGGCGAGTTGAGCGCGCCTTGCCGTGACAGTTTCCTGCTGCGCAAGCTCGAGGGCTTGTCACACCAGCAGATCGCCGAACGCCTGGATATTTCCCGCAGCGTGGTGGAAAAGCACATCGTCAACGCCATGAAGCACTGCCGCATGCGCATGCGCCAGTGGGAGTCCTGAGCGGGATGCCGGCGGATGTGAAAATTCCGTGAGCCGGTCACTTGATTTCTCCCGGGTTCACGACAACTATCAATAAAGACCCCCCGTCCAGGCGCGCTGCCTGACGTTGCCGTTCCCGGCGCAGTATGGTCACGGAGCCACTGTCATCACCTAACTGCCCAGGTCCGGACGATGCCTAACAAATCCATGCGCATCCTCATCGCCGACGAGCATCCCGCCCAGCGCCTGCAACTGGAGAGGATGCTCAATGGCCTGGGTTATTACCGGATCGCTCCGGTGGAGAATTTCGAAGACCTGCAGCGCCTGGTGCACAGTGCCTTGCAACCGTTCAACCTGCTGGTGGGCAACATCGAGCTGGCCAGCCATGCTGGGGTGGACCTGGCGCGCTTCTGCCGGGTCAGTTCGCAGATCCAGCATGCGCTGCTGTACCACTCGCCGCACCTGAAGGTGCCGGCGGTGCCGCCGAGTGACCGGCATGCTGTCAGCATCAGCCTGCCCCATGCGCCCGACAGCGAGGCGCTGGAGTCGTTCATGGCGATCATCGACCTGCCGGTGCTGGTCGGGCAGTTGCCCCTGCCACCGGGGCTGGCCGGGGCCTCGAACTATTCCCGGCGACGCACCAACCTCGCGCAGACAGTGTTCTGCCGCAACTCCTGAAGCACGGACGGCCACAGGCTCAAGGCTTTTGCTATTCTCTTGGCCTTTTGCCACGTTGCGGAAGCTGCCATGACTGCGCTCGATACCACCCGCCCGCCACGGTTCAGCCGTGGCGACCACCGGACCCTGGGGCTGGCCGCGCTGGGTGGTGCCCTGGAAATCTACGATTTCATCATCTTCGTGTTCTTTGCCCTGACGCTCAGCCAGCTGTTCTTCCCGCCCGAGATGCCGGAGTGGTTGCGCTTGCTGCAGAGCTTCGGGATCTTCGTCACCGGTTACCTGGCCAGGCCGCTGGGCGGCATCCTGATGGCCCATTTCGCCGATCACCTGGGGCGCAAGCGGGTGTTCAGCCTGAGCATCCTGATGATGGCGCTGCCGTGCCTGCTGATCGGGATGATGCCGACCTACGCCGACATCGGCTACGCCGCGCCGCTGATCCTGCTGGCGCTGCGCATCCTGCAAGGGGCGGCGGTGGGCGGCGAGGTGCCCAGTGCCTGGACGTTCGTTGCCGAGCACGCGCCACCCGGGCGACGCGGGTATGCGCTGGGCTTCCTGCAGGCTGGGTTGACCTTTGGCTATCTGCTCGGGGCGCTGACCGCGACCTTGTTGGCGCAGGTGTTCACGCCCCAGGAAATTCTCGACTACGCCTGGCGCTATCCCTTCCTGCTGGGCGGAGTGTTCGGCGTGATCGGTGTCTGGTTGCGCCGCTGGTTGAGTGAAACGCCGGTATTCCTGGCGTTGCGCGAGCAGCGGGAGCAGCCTGTGGCATTCCCGTTGCGTAGAGTACTGAGCCGACACCGTCGGGCGTTGATTCCGGCGGCGCTGCTTACGTGCGTGCTGACCTCGGCGGTGGTGGTGCTGGTGGTGATCACCCCGACCGTGATGCAGCAGCGCTTCGCCATGACCGCCGGGCATACCTTTGCTCTGAGCAGTGTGGGCATCGTCTTCCTCAATATCGGGTGTGTGCTGGCCGGGCTGTTGGTCGACCGTATGGGTGCGTGGCGGGCATTGATGATCTATAGCCTGTTGCTGCCGCTGGGTATCGGCGCGCTGTACGCCAGCCTGGTGGGGCAGTGGGGCATGACCTGGCTGGCCTATGCCCTGGCCGGATTGTGCTGTGGCGTGGTGGGGGTAGTGCCATCGGTGATGGTCGGGCTGTTCCCGGCGGATATCCGCGTGTCGGGCATCTCCTTCACCTACAACGTCGCCTACGCCCTGTGGGCCAGTACCACGCCGCTGGCGCTGATCGCCCTGATGCCCTGGAGTCCGTGGGTGTGTGTCGGCTTTTGTCTGGTCATGGGCATGGTCGGGTTGCTGACGGCGCTCTATTTCGGGCGTCGTGAACCGTTGGGGTTTGTTGCCGAGTCGATGCCGCTCATGTGCGGTGACAAATGAGGTGGTAATGCCTTTTCCCGCTACGAGAACGGCAAGGCTCAACCATCGGTCGCGCTGATCAAGTTGTTTCAAGCGCCTTGACTGTCATCCGGAATTGTTCGAGGAAGTCAGGGCTGTCTGCTACGGCCTGGCAGTCAACAGGTCCTACAGGCAGGGGCGGGTTTTTGAGTGTCCGCAACTCTGCTCCCCTACAGCGCCTGCGAGGTTGTGCACGTAGTTTCGACTGATCGTTGACGGACCCTTCCGTTCATACTGTCAGGAGAAATGTACATGTCCAGTTTCAGCATCACCTGGATGACGCGGGCCCAACTGCCAGCGTTTCCGCCACAGATGAGCTTTTCGGCTGCGAATCCCGCCAGCACGAAACCGGATGATCAAGCCAGAACCCCCGTTGTTCACTGGGGCCGTAGCCTTGCCTGTGTCCTGGAGTCCCAGCACCTTCACGATCAGGCGTGGGTGGTGGTCTACGGTGACGGCAAGCAACTGACCGGCGTGCACCCGCTGCATGACTTTCGCCACATCAGCCGTATCGAGTTGGCCGCCAACGGCCATGCCGTGTTGTTGACCGACAGTGCGCAGCGTCAGCAAACGGTCGAATTCACCCAGCTGAAGGCACTGGATGGCAGTGGTGGTGCCGGGGACCCCGTGAACGGCCTACCCAGCGGTATCCCGTTCATGCTCACCAATGGTCATGATTACCTGATGGCGGACGAGGAGGGCGTGTGCCTCGCCGTGAATCCAGATCCCAAGGCCATGCAATGGCTCTACAAGGACGGGCAACTGGTCAATGTCACCACCGGGCAGACCTTGGGGCTCGGGATCTGCGGCAAGGCGAGCGCAGCCTCGGGAGATCGCTGGCGGCTGTCGTCCAAGGGCGAGCTTCTCTATGGCGACGGCACCCGTACCTTGTGCAGTGCTCCGATTGCGGGTGAGGTCTGGCTGCAGCGACGAAGCGAGGCGCTGCCTGCCGAGGCCTGGCGGGTGCACTTGCCTCAGCGTCCGAGGCGGGGTCAGGTACCGAGCATGGTCATCGACAAGCTGAGCGTGTGCCTCGCGGTCTCTGCCGACTACAGTGCCGGAACCGGCGATACGCTTTCGTTTTCGATCAATGGCAGCGAGCACCGACAGCCATTGGCCGGCAACTTCGAGCGGGGGGCGCACTTCCAGGTCGAGGTCGACCTGTCCAAGATGTTCCAGCGCAGCGTGATCTATGCCGATGAGTTGCATTCGGTCGAGATCTACCAGACCAGTGCCGGGGGGTACGGTCCGGCCTGGAAGATGCAGTCGCTGGACCTCAAGGTCAATGACCAGCTGAACAACCGTGTGGTAGGGAGCGACAACCGCTGGATCGAGGCCAGGGGCGGCGTGGCATGGCAAGGCCGGGTGAACTG
Organism: Pseudomonas sp. TE6288; assembly: GCF_054062095.1. Taxonomy (NCBI): domain Bacteria; kingdom Pseudomonadati; phylum Pseudomonadota; class Gammaproteobacteria; order Pseudomonadales; family Pseudomonadaceae; genus Pseudomonas; species Pseudomonas sp. TE6288. Next base: position 31,408 of record NZ_JBSSEW010000009.1, on the reverse strand, counting down.
GCTGGACTGGCGCAAGGCCGATATCTCGGCGCCCCTGGACTTTGCTGGTTACACCTACCCGGTGCAATTGCAGCAATGGCTGATCGATGTGCTGAAATGGCGCAGCTATCAGCCTGAAACCCTTGAGGGCGTCTGTCAGCTAATTGGCGAGGAGCGGGGTCAGATACTGGCCTATGAGCTGAAGAGCGGCAGATTGACCTATCTGCGCCCCAATACTGCCCAGGATGCCTACACCTGGGTCTACACCCCGCAAAAAAGCATCCTGGTCAAACTCTGGGACCAGTCCCTGGACCGTACGCGCTATACCCGGCACAGCCAGCTTGGCGGTGGCCAGCCGGTGGTGTGCGCCGGAGAAATGCGCATCGACCGCAAGACCACCAGCAATGCGGTGAGCGACATTCTTGGTCTGGTCAACGATGCCTCCGGACACTACAAACCCGATGGCGGACAGTGCCTGGGGCATGTCCTGGAGCGGCTCGAACAACTGGGGTTGGACACCACGCACACCGTGGTTTCGTACAAGGGATAGCGACCATGAAAAAACCCCCGGGCCTCTCGGCCAGGGGGCTTTTGCTTGCCGCCAGGGCAGGGCTTACATATTCGGGTAGTTCGGCCCGCCGGCGCCTTCAGGGGTGACCCAGGTGATGTTCTGGGCCGGGTCCTTGATGTCGCAGGTCTTGCAGTGCACGCAGTTCTGCGCGTTGATCTGGAAGCGCTTGTTGCCGTCTTCCTGGGTGACCACTTCGTAAACGCCCGCCGGGCAGTAGCGCTGCGCCGGTTCGTCGTACAACGGCAGGTTGCTGGCGATCGGGATGTTCGGGTCGGTCAGCTTCAGGTGGCAGGGTTGTTCCTCTTCGTGGTTGGTGCTGGAGAGAAACACCGAGCTGAGCTTGTCGAAGCTGAGCTTGCCGTCCGGCTTGGGGTAGTCGATTTTTTTCGAGTCGGCCGCGAGCTTGAGGCAGGCATAGTCCGGCTTGGTGTCGTGCAGGGTGAAGGGCAGCTTGCCGCCGAACCAGTTCTGGTCGACATAGTTGAACGCTGCGCCCAGCAGTGGCCCGAACTTGTGCATGGCCGGGCCGAAATTGCGGCTGGCGAACAGCTCTTCATGCAGCCAGCTGGCCTTGAAGGCGCTGACGTAGCTGTTGAGCTGGTCACCGCCTTCACTGCCGGCGATCAGTGCGTCGGCCACCGCTTCGGCGGCGAGCATGCCGGACTTCATCGCGGTGTGGCTGCCCTTGATCTTGGCCACGTTCATGGTGCCCAGGTCGCAACCGATCAGCGCGCCGCCGTTGAAGACCATCTTGGGCAGCGAGTTGATGCCGCCCTTGGCCAGGGCGCGAGCGCCGTAGCTGATGCGCTTGCCGCCTTCGAGGTACTGGCTGATCACCGGGTGGTGCTTCAGGCGCTGGAACTCGTCGAACGGCGAGAGGTAAGGGTTGGCGTAGGAGAGGTCGACAATCAGGCCAACGACCACCTGGTTGTTCTCCAGGTGGTAGAGGAACGAGCCGCCGGTGTTGTCCTTGGCCATCACGTCCAGCGGCCAGCCGGCGGTGTGCACTACCAGGCCCTGCTCGTGCTTGGCCGGGTCGATTTCCCAGATCTCTTTCAGGCCGATGCCGTAGTGCTGTACGTCGGACTCGTTGTCCAGGTCGAAGCGCTTGATCAACTGCTTGCCGATATGGCCACGGCAGCCTTCGGCGAACAGGGTGTACTTGGCACGCAGTTCCATGCCGGGGGTGTACAGGCCGTCTTTCGGGTTGCCTTCGCGGTCCACGCCCAGGTCGCCGGTAACGATGCCGCGCACCACGCCGTTTTCGTCGAACAGCGCTTCCTGGGCGGCAAAGCCTGGGTAGATCTCCACGCCAAGATTTTCCGCCTGCTGGGCCAGCCATCGGCACAGGTTGCCCAGCGAGATGATGTAGTTGCCCTGGTTGTGCATGGTCTTGGGCACGAACAGGTCAGGCACTTTCGTCGAGCTTCCGGCATCCTTGAGCACATAGATGTCGTCGCGCTTCACTTCGGTGTTCAGCGGTGCGCCCAGTTCTTTCCAGTCGGGGAACAGTTCGTTCAGTGCGCGCGGCTCGAATACGGCGCCGGAGAGGATGTGGGCGCCGACTTCGGAGCCTTTCTCGACCACGCAGACGCTGATCTCGCTACCGGCTTCGGCGGCCTTCTGCTTCAGGCGGCAGGCGGCGGACAGGCCCGCCGGGCCTGCGCCGACGATGACCACGTCGAATTCCATGTATTCGCGTTCCACAGGTTCTCTCCTACTCAAGGCTCATCGCGTTGCTTGTCTTTTATGGGTGTTCACGGTCACGTGCGGCGTGCAGAGGCTGTAGCTTCGCAGGTGATGGACTACACCGTTTTGTCTTGGCCGCGCATTATATCTACACCACTTGGCGGGTCCAATACAAACGTTTGTTTGAATTTGCCGGAGGCCCGTAGAATCGCAGGTAGGCGGCTGGAGGCTGGCCAATTTGCCGTATTGACCGGATTGGGTGTTACGGTCAAGATACGAGCGCTTTCGCGTTCGCCGTAGGCTGACCGTCGGGCGCAGGTGCACCCCTAAAGACCAGGCGTGGAGCAGGGTTTACGGGCCGAATCAGGTTTTGTAGTGGAGTCTACACGCCACGACAGAAAATGACCCGCAGGTTTTGTCCCTGAAGGTCGCAACAAGACTGATCGGTCAACTGAACTTTGCCGGCGCAGAAACGTTTTTAGAGGTGCCCTTGTACCCACGCGCATTCGCCGGGCAGTCCCCAGGCGATCTTCTTTTCACCGGAGAGTAACGAGGAATCCATGAAGGTTCTTGTAGCTGTCAAACGAGTGGTCGACTACAACGTCAAGGTTCGCGTCAAGGCGGACAACTCCGGCGTCGACCTTGCAAACGTCAAGATGTCCATGAACCCCTTCTGCGAAATCGCCGTGGAAGAAGCCGTCCGCCTGAAAGAGAAGGGCGTGGCGAGCGAAATCGTCGTCGTCTCCATCGGCCCGACCGCCGCCCAGGAGCAACTGCGTACCGCCCTGGCCCTGGGCGCCGACCGCGCCATCCTGGTCGAGGCCGCCGATGAACTGAACTCCCTGGCCGTGGCCAAGGCGCTGAAAGCCGTTGTCGACAAGGAGCAGCCGCAGCTGGTCATCCTCGGCAAGCAGGCCATCGACAGCGACAACAACCAGACCGGCCAGATGCTGGCCGCGCTGACCGGTTACGCCCAGGGCACTTTTGCCTCCAAGGTCGAAGTTGCTGGCGACAAGGTCAACGTCACCCGTGAAATCGACGGTGGCCTGCAGACCGTTGCGCTGAACCTGCCAGCCATCGTCACCACCGACCTGCGCCTGAACGAGCCGCGCTACGCGTCGCTGCCAAACATCATGAAGGCCAAGAAGAAGCCGCTGGAGACTGTCACTCCGGACGCCCTGGGCGTATCCCTCGCCTCCACCACCAAGACCCTCAAGGTCGAAGCGCCTGCCGCCCGCAGCGCGGGTATCAAGGTCAAGTCGGTGGCCGAACTGGTCGAGAAGCTGAAGAACGAAGCGAAGGTAATCTAAATGACTATCCTGGTTGTCGCTGAACACGAGAACGGTGCCGTAGCCCCGGCCACCCTGAACACTGTCGCCGCTGCCGCCAAGCTCGGTGGTGATATCCACGTGCTGGTCGCAGGCCAGAACGTCGGTGGCGTCGCCGAGTCCGCCGCCAAGATCGCAGGTGTCGCCAAGGTGCTGGTCGCGGACAACGCGGCCTACGCCCACGCCCTGCCGGAAAACGTCGCGCCGCTGGTAGTCGAACTGGCCAAGGGTTACAGCCATGTGTTGGCCCCTGCCACCACCAACGGCAAGAACATCCTGCCACGCGTCGCCGCGCTGCTGGACGTCGACCAGATCTCCGAGATCATCTCGGTGGAATCGGCCGATACCTTCAAGCGCCCGATCTACGCCGGTAACGCCATCGCCACCGTGCAGTCGAGCGCTGCCGTGAAGGTCATCACCGTGCGCACCACCGGTTTCGATGCCGTGGCCGCCGAAGGTGGCTCGGCTGCCGTCGAAACCGTGGCCGCGGCCCACGACGCTGGTAAGTCGGCCTTCGTCGGCGAAGAGCTGGCCAAGTCCGACCGTCCAGAGCTGACCGCCGCCAAGATCGTCGTCTCCGGCGGTCGTGGCATGGGCAACGGTGACAACTTCAAGCACCTGTACGCCCTGGCCGACAAGCTCGGTGCTGCCGTGGGTGCCTCGCGCGCCGCCGTCGACGCCGGCTTCGTGCCGAACGACATGCAGGTCGGCCAGACCGGCAAGATCGTCGCGCCACAGCTGTACATCGCCGTCGGCATCTCCGGCGCGATCCAGCACCTGGCCGGCATGAAGGACTCCAAGGTGATCGTCGCGATCAACAAGGACGAAGAGGCGCCGATCTTCCAGGTGGCCGACTACGGCCTGGTCGCCGACCTGTTCGAAGCGGTTCCAGAGCTGGAAAAGCTGGTCTGATCCGACTGCTTCACTTATAAAGAACCCGGGCCGCCCTTGGCGGTCCGGGTTTTTTCATGATTTTTTTCAGGGGCGGGAGAGGGTGCATGGCGTTTCGCTGGAGCAAGGGGGGGCTGGCCTGCGTGCTGGCGCTGCTGTCGACTCAGGCCTTGGCGGTGGGGAAGTGCGAGCGTCTGGTAGCCACCGGCAGCCCGGATGCGCCACCGTATTCCTGGCAGGATCCGCAAGACCCCAAGCACCTGATTGGCGCCAATGTCGACCTGCTTCGCCAAGTCGCCGCCGAGCTGGGGGTGAAGGTCGAGGTGTTGCACGCCGGCAAGCGCGAACAAGCGCTGGAGGAAGTGCGCAGCGGGCGCATGGACCTGTTGCTCGACACGCCGATGCAGGTAACCCAGCTGACCAGCCTGGACTACATCCACCCGCCTTTGCAGCTCAATGAATACCTGGTCTGGACCCGTCATGACGCAGCCCTGGCGTTCGACGGTCCGGCCGACCTTGCCCGCTACCAGGGCGCCTTGTCGGAGAAGGCCCGTCTGACACCGGCCTTCGAGGCGTTCGCCAAGGCCCAGCTCAAGCTGGAACCGGCGCAGAATCTGACGCAGGCCTTCCAGAAGCTGGTGCTTGGCCAGGTGGACTATGTGCTGGCCGGGCGCTACTCGGGCATGGCCATGGCCCAGAGCCTGGGGGTGGGTAATGACCTCATCGCCCGCGGCTTGCCGGTGGACCGGCCGGGGTTGTATCTGGCGGTGTCGCACAACTCGGCCTGCAACGACAGCTGGTTGCGCGGACAACTGGCGAAAAAGCTGACAGAATTGCCGATCTCCGGGGCGAGCGATGCTGTGTTGCAGCGCAATGTCGAGCGTTGGAAGGCGCAGATGCAGGCGTCGCAGGGTGCCCCCAAACAGTAGGAAGCGTGTGTGAGAATCCAACCCTTGATGCTCGCCCTGGCCGTGCTTGGCCTGGCCGGCTGTGCCAATGACCCGGCACCCAATGAACAGCTGCGCTTGTCTGAGCAGGCGCTCGAGCAGGCCAAGGCGGTCGGTGCCACCGAGCAGGTGCCGGAGTTCAAGTTGGCCGAAGACAAACTGGCCCGCGCCAAGAGCAACATGCTCGGTGAAAGCTATCGCGATGCACGCATGCGCGCCGAGCAGGCCGAACTCGATGCCCGCCTGGCCGAGGCGCGGGTGCTGAACCAGAAGAGCGAGGAGCAGTTGCAGGTGTTGCAATCGCGTATCAAGCGTCTGCGCAAACAGCTGGAGGTGCAGCCATGAGCCGCTTCACGCCCGTGGCCGCGTTGGCCTTGCTGGCCCTGGTGGGGTTGCAGGGCTGCGCCAGCCAGCGCAGCGAGTCGGCGCTGGACGACGCCAGCGCCGCGTTCCAGAAGGTCAAGGACAATTCCGACGTGCTGCGCAGCGCGCCCCGTGACGTGATCCGTGCCGGCGAATCGCTGGGGCGCGCGGAGCGCCTGGCCGGTTATGTCGGCACCGGCAGCGATGTTCGCCATTACGCCTACCTCAGCCAACGCTACAGCGAGATCGCCAGCGAGCATGCCAAGCTGGCGCTGAATCAGGAGCGATTGACCAAGCTCGACCTGGAGCGCCAGCGCCTGCAACTGGCGTTGCGCGAAGCCAAGCTGGCGAGCGTGCAGCAGCAGGGCAAGTTCGTCGAGGCGCAGATTGTCGCGCTGGCGTCCGAGCAGACTGACCGCGGCCTGGTGATGACCCTGGGTGACGTGCTGTTCGACACCGGCCAAGCCGACCTCAAGAACTCGGCCAGCCGCACCGTGCTCAAGCTGGTGCAGTTCCTTCAGCTCAATCCGCGTCGAGTGGTGCGGATCGAGGGTTATACCGACAGCACCGGCGCGGCGGAAGAGAACCTGAAGCTGTCCCGTGATCGTGCCCAGTCGGTCGCCGACATGCTGGTTGACCTGGGCGTGGATGAAAAGCGCATCCAGGTCGAGGGCTATGGTGACCAGTACCCGGTCGAAGCCAATGCCTCGGAGCGGGGCAGGGCACAGAATCGTCGGGTAGAGATCGTCTTCTCCGACGAAAAGGGCAAGCTCGCCCCCGCACGCTGAGCCCCGCCTCTTTGATAGGGCTACCAGGTGTTCGCCTTAACTCTTGCAGCGCCTATCAGATCGAGCGCCGCGCGGGCGGCGCTCGATCTCACAGGCGCAGAAGCCTTCGCGGCGAACACCTCGAAGGCCTGGCCGTAAAGGCGAAAAGGTGACTATGCGTCGCCCTCGCCAATGAATGTGCTTACATCAATCAAAACCCACACTTTGAGGACCCAAGCGCAATCAAGGCATCACCCCAGTAGTCCCATTCCCCACCTTCGGCTGCCGATAAAGATCCAGCAACACCTGATCCAGCACCTGCGAAGCCCCCCAAGGCTTGGGATCATTGAGGATGGCCGCCACCGCCCAGGTGTGCCCGTTGCTGTCCCGGCTGAACCCGGCAATCGCCCGCACGGTATTCAGGGTGCCAGTCTTGATGTGCCCTTCGCCTGTCATGGCGGTGCGCTTGAGCCGCTTGCGCATGGTGCCGTCCATGCCCACCAGCGGCATCGAACTGATGAACTCGGCCGCGTACGGGCTCTTCCAGGCCGCCTGCAGCAGCGCCGCCATCTCGCGGGTGCTGACCCGCTCTGCACGGGACAGGCCCGAGCCGTTCTCCATCACCAGGTGTGGTGCGGTGATGCCTTTCTTGGCCATCCACTGGCGGACCACCCGTTGGGCAGCACGGGCATCGTCGCCGTCGGCGTCGGTACGGAACTGCGCGCCAAGGCTGAGGAACAGCTGCTGAGCCATGGTGTTGTTGCTGTACTTGTTGATGTCGCGGATCACTTCCACCAGATCTGGCGAGAAAGCCCGTGCCAGCAGGCGTGCGCTCTTGGGCACGTTCTCGATGCGGTCGCGGCCCTGGATGCTGCCGCCCAGCTCGTTCCAGATGGCCCGTACGGCACCGGCGGCATAGGTCGGATGATCCAGCAGCGCCAGGTAGGTCTGCGAGTTGCAGCCATCGGCGAGCTGGCCACTGACCGTGACGCTGACACCATCAGGCTGCACTACCGGGTTGTAGCGCACTTCGCCAGTGCACTGTTTGCCCGCCACGGCCTTGACCTGGTTGTCGATGCGGATGCTGGCGATCGGTGGTTCGACCGACACGTTGACCTTGCCACCGTCGTTACGGGCGACGAAGCGCAAGGCCTTGAGGTTGACCAGCAGCGAGTCCGGCTTGACCAGGAACGGCTTGTTGTCGTCACCGCCGTCGTCGTTGAACTGTGGCAGGTTGGGTTGCACGAAGTGGCTGCGATCCAGGATCAGGTCGCCGGTCACGGTACGCACACCGTTGGCGCGCAGGTCGCGCATCAGCAACCACAGTTTTTCCATGTTCAGCTTGGGGTCGCCACCGCCCTTGAGGTACAGGTTGCCATTGAGCACGCCGTTGCTCAGGGTGCCGTCGGTGTAGAACTCGGTTTTCCACTGGAAGGTGGGGCCCAGCAGCTCAAGCGCGGCATAGGTGGTGACCAGCTTCATGGTCGAGGCCGGATTGACCGACACGTCGGCGTTGAACACGGTCGCCGCGCCCGGTCCGTCCAGCGGCAGCATGACCAGCGACAGGGCCGAATCCTGCAGCTTGTTGGTCTTGAGCGCCTGTTGCACTTTCGGTGGCAGATTGGTGTTGACGGTGGCGGCCTGGACGGACAGCGACAAGGGCAGGAACAGGCCGGCGAACAGCAGTGGGCGGAGCGTCTTGATCATAAATGGACAAACCCTGCGGGCGAGGGAAAAAGACACTGGGGCTGTATGAAATGATGGCCCCAAGACGAATATAGTGCGCATTATGCCCCAAGCGTGCTCTGCATGGGCCTCGTTCGACGGAAAAGCGCCGTTGTGCGCTGGAAACTGGTAAAGTGCCGCGCGTAATTAATTGAGAGGATTGTTTCATGGCTACCAACCGTTCCCGTCGCCTGCGCAAGAAACTGTGCGTGGATGAATTCCAGGAGCTGGGTTTCGAACTGAACCTGGGCTTCAAGGAAGACCTGTCCGATGAAGCCATCGATGCCTTCCTCGATGCTTTCCTGGCTGATGCCATGGATGCCAACGGCCTGGACTATGTCGGCGGCGATGACTTCGGTCTGGTCTGCTCCGTCAAGCGTGGCTCGGTCAGCGAAGAGCAGCGCGCCGCTGTGGAAGCCTGGCTCAAGGGCCGTAGCGAACTGACCAGCATTGAAGTCAGCCCGCTGCTGGATGCCTGGTACCCGGAAAAGCCGATCAACCCGGCTTCCTGATCGATGTCGGCGGTACGCCCTGTACCGCCCTCATCCCGCCTCGGCCAGGTGCTCCAGCTGCCTGGCCAGGGCTTTCTCGACGCGGCGCATATGCCGTGCCAACGCCTGACGGCGCCTTAGCAGTTCGGCCTGGGGTACGTCCGTTCCTTCCAGTGCCTGGCAAGCCTCGATCAACGCCCGCGCATTCAGCATCCGTCCCGCGCTGAGGATCTTGTGTGCCTGCAGCGCCAGCTCGTCACCTTCGTGCCGCGGATCAATGGCCATCAGAATCTTCAGGTCCTGGCGCAGGCTCAGGAGCAGGGTTTCGAGGATGCGGTCGCGGTCGGCGAGGTTGTCGCCAACGATCGTGGACAGGCCTTTGAGATCGAAGCGTGGTGCCGGGCCAGGGTGGCTGTCGCACCGCCGGGCAATGGGTGTGATGGCGCTCAGGCGTTGCCCCAGCACCTGCAAGCCGATGGGTTTGAGCAGGCAGTCATCCATGCCGGCGTCCAGGCACTGCTGGTGAACTTCGGGTTGGGCGTTGGCGGTATAGCCGAGAATGGTGCAGCGCGGTCGGCCGTGCAGGCGCTCCTCCGTGCGTACGGTCCGAGCCAGTTCGTAGCCATTCATCTGTGGCATGTTGCAGTCGACGATCAGTACATCGAAACAGCCCTCACGCCATTTACGCAGTCCTTCGCCGCCCTCCTCGGCGCTTTGCTGGTTCAACCCCATGTAATTCAGCTGCTGGGCCATCAACAGGAGGTTGGCCGGGTGGTCGTCGATCACCAGAATGCGCAGTTGCTCGTTCGGCGGCAGGAATTGAGTCATGGGCCGCAGCGGGGCCGCGACCGGTTCGACGCACTGTAGCGGCATCACCAGGCGCACGCGGGTGCCGACACCTTGCAGGCTCTGCAGGGTCAGTTCGCCGCCCATCATCGCGCACAGGTCGCGGCTGATCACCAGCCCAAGGCCGGTGCCGGCCCGTGCGCCGTCGCTGTAGGGGTTGGCCTGTACGAAGGGGGAGAACAGGCGTTGTAGGTCGTCCTCGTGAATTCCGATACCGCTGTCGCGAACCTCCAGGTCAAGCGCCGGCAACGCCGGTTCGCCCTCGTTGCGCAGCTTGACGGTGATGCGCACCTGCCCTTGTTCGGTGAACTTGATCGCATTGCTGACCAGGTTCGACAGGACCTGCTTGAAGCGCAATGGGTCGAGCAGCGCATGGCAGCGCGCCTCGCGGGCAATCACCACGTCCAGTACCAAACCCTTGTGGCGGGCGAGGCCGTCGAAAATTCGCCCGACCGACTCGACCAGCGCCGCGAGGTCGACGGGTTCGGGAGCCAGCGACATTTGCCCGGATTCAATCCGGGCGATATCCAGGATGTCGCCGATCAAGCCCAGCAGATCGTTGGCCGAATGGTGGGCGACTTCCAGCGCGGGGCGGTCCGGTTTGCCCTGCTCGGCGCGCTTCAAGGCCAGCTCCAGCATGCCGATGAGGGCGTTCATCGGCGTACGGATCTCATGGCTGATGGTGGCCAGGAACGTGCTCTTGGCCCGGTTGGCGTCATCGGCCTGCTGCTTGGCCAGGCGCAGGTCCTGGACCAGGTTGCGGCGTTCGCTGATGTCGATCCAGCCGCCGATGATTCCTTGCATTTCGCCTACCGAATCGCGGTAGGGCAGGATCCAGTGATAGATCGTCAGGTCGCGGTCTTTCAGGCGCAAGGGGCGATCAAGAATCAAGGGTGTTCCCTGCGCCATCACCCGCTGGTAGTCGTCCTGCACCTGTTGGGTATAGTCACAGTCGCTGTAGGGGGCGTCTTCCAGGCGTTTGCCCAGCACCTGTTCGCGGCTGGCACCGACGGCTTGCAGATAGCTGTCGTTGCAGCTTTGCAGGCGTCCCTCGCGATCGCGCACATACATGGGGTGGGGCGTGCCGTTGAGCAGGGCACCCATGAACTCCAGCTGGTCGTTCAGCGCCCGTTCCGCCCGCTGACGTTGTTTGATCTGACGGCGCAGCCGGGCATTCCATACCAATGCGAGCACCAGCAGGATCGCGATCACCCCGACCACCTGCAGGATCACCCGGCGGTAGCTGCGCCAGTAGGCGTCGTCACGCAGCCCATGGTCGCGCCAGCGGCTGTTGATCACCCCCAGTTCTTCTGGCGAGATGCTCAGCAACGCCTTGTCGAGGATCGAACTTAGCTCACTGGCGTCGGGGGCGGTGGCCATGGAAAAGGCCGCGGGTTCCGTGCCGACCGTGCTGCGGATGACCAGGTCGTTGCTGGTGGCGAGCATGTGGTTGGCGTCGATCAGGGTAGCGATCGCCGCATCCACCGCGCCGCTGCCGAGCAGCACCATGGAGTAATAGGTGCTTTCGGTGGCAACCTGGTGGATCCGCGGGTGGCGAGCTGCAAGCAGGGCGGCCACGGTGCTGTCGCGGGGAACGGCGACCCGCTTGCCCTTGAGTTGCTTGAGGCTGTTGGGTTGGCCGGTGCCGGTATGGGTGACCAGCACATAGGCGCTCTCCAGATAGGGGCGGCTGACCTGCAGCGGGTTGCCCCGGCGTGCCTCGGTGGACAGGCTGGCGATGATATCGGCACGACCGGACTCGAGCTGATCGATCATGTCGCCGTCGCCACTGGCGCGGCGGATCTCGAAGCGCAGGCCGGTGCGCAGGCGAATGAGCTCAAGCAGGTCGGCGACTATCCCCCGCAGGCGACCATTGCTGTCGAAGAACGTCAGTGGCGCCGCCGTGTCGTTGACCACCACGCGCATGATCGGGTGTTGGCTCAGCCACTGCTCCTCGCGTGTCGACAACTGCAGCTTGCGATCGGTCAGCAGGCTGCCGCTGCTTGCGCTCCAGCGTTTGAAGATATCGTTGCGGGTGGCGCTGGACTGCGCGTCAAGCGCGGCATCCACCAGGGACTGGAGGATAGGCTCGCCCTCACGCATGGCAAAGCTGAAGCCTACGGCCTCGTGCTTGCCGAAGTTGGCCATGCGCACATGCGGCAAGTGACCCTGGCTGATCAGGTAGTGAGTGGAGATGGTGTCGCCAATGAACACGTCGGCCTGTTCGAAGGCTACCGCATTCAGGGCCTGGGTGGATGACTCGAAGGTCAGCAGTTCGGCCTTGGGGTAGTTGGCGTGGATTTCCCCGGGCGGCAGGTAGTGATACAGCATGCTCAGGCGCATGCCCGCCAGGCCGGTGTCCAGTGCGCGGCTTTCGTCCTCGCGGGTCACCAGCACGGGTTGGTCAATGGCATAGTGGCGTGACAGCGCCAGGCCCTGGGTGACGGCTTCATAGCCGTTGGCGCTGCCCAGCAGGTCGATATGGCCGCTCTTGAGCGCCGCGACCGCCGCCGGGCGGCTGGGAAAGCGCTGCACACGGACAGGCAGGCCCAGGGCGCTGCCGATCAAGCCGGCGTAGTCGGCGGTCAACCCTTGGTATTCGCGCCCACCCGTGGCGATATCGAAGGGGGGATAGTCGGGCGCCGAGGTGCCCAGCACCAGCTCCTTGCGCTCTGCGAGCCAGTCGCGCTGGGCCGCTGTCAGGGGCGGCCGGACCGACGTCGGTGCCGAGCGGCTGAGCAAGGTGTAGGTGCGCCCCAGGTCGACGGTCACGCTGCCACCTTGCAGCGGCGTGCCCAGGCAGAGCAGCAATACAGCGATGTACCTCCACGTCATCATTTCAGACCAGTGCGTTGCGCTTGGCGACGTCGATCAACTCTACCAATGTGCTGGCGCGCAATTTGTGCATGAGGCGCTTCTTGTAGGTGCTGACGGTCTTGTTGCTGAGGAACATGCCCTTGGCAATTTCCTTGTTGCTGCGGCCCTGGGCGAAAAGTTGCAGGACCATCAATTCCCGGTCGTTGACCTGGCGGAACAGTTCCAGCTCCTGGTTGCTGCCTGTCGGCGGTGGATTGAGTGCCTGGCTGGGAAAGTAGTTGTAGCCGGACAGCACGGCCTTGATGGCGCTGAGCAGCTCACTGAGGTCTTCCTGCTTGCACACGTACCCGGCCGCGCCGGAGTGCATGCAGCGTACGGCGAACAGTGCCGGCGATTGCGCGGTCAGCACCAGGACTTTCAGCTGGATGGCCATGGCCTGCAGGCGTGAAAGCATTTCCAGGCCATCGAGCTTGGGGATGCTGATGTCCAGTATGACCAGGTCCGGCGGGGTCTCGCGGATAAGCTGCATGGCGTCAACGCCATTGTCCGATTCACCGACCACCCGATATCCCTGGTTCTCCAGCAACATCCGTATCGCCAAGCGTATAACGGGATGGTCATCAACAATAAAGACTGAGTGCATATTCAACATTCCAGGCTGCAGGTGAAGGCAGCCGGCACATTAGCTCAGATGCATGGCGGCGGGCAGGGAAGTAGGTGCCAAATGCGGGATATAGGAATTAACTTACAGCGCTCGCGAAACTTTGCTACGAGAGATGTAGATGTTGGCAGGTTTTTATCAGGAGTTGATAACTTTTGCGGGGATGGGAAGCTGGCAAGTTTATTTGTAAAAAAATATCATAGGAAATTTCATACAAATTAAACATGGGTGGCAAACATTCGTCTGCCACCCCGTTTTTTCTATTTCGGGCTGGAGCGCCCGGTCATTTCCAGGGCCATTTCACTGGCGTAGCTGTCGGTCATGCCGGCAATGAAGTCGATCATGCGCAGGAATGCGCCATGCAGCGAACCATGCGGGTCGGGGGCGTTGTTGCCGATCAGGTCCAGCACGCGCCGGCTCTTGAACGATGGCGTGCGCCCACCGTGCTGCTCCAGGGCCGCGCCACAGAAGGTGTTGAGCAGGATCTCCAGGGTCGTGTAGGCGCCGATCTCGTGCAGGGTCTTGCGCTTGTCCTGGAAGATCTTCTTGCGTGCCATGTCCTTGGCCTGGAGCACGCAGCGTTGCGCCGGGCCGTGCATGTGCTCCACCAGGTCACCGGCCAGGCGGCCGGCAAGCAGGGCCTGCTGTTGTTCGACGAAGGCCTGGGCGGCGGCATTGGTCAGGTGCTCGATGGCCTTGCCGCGCAGGATCGCCAGCTTGCGCCGGCGTGACTCGCCCGCGCCCAGCAGGCGGTAGGTTTCCGGCAGGTCGTCACCCACCAGGTCCAGCAGCAGCGCCTCGACTTCGGCATACTGCAGCAGGTCCATCTCCAGGCCGTCCTCGAGGTCGATCAAGGCATAGCAGATGTCGTCCGCGGCCTCCATCAGGTACACCAGGGGATGGCGCGCCCAGCGCTGGTGTTCGAGCTGGGGCAGGCCGAGCTTGCCGGCGATCTGCTCGAGCAGCCCCAGTTCGCTCTGGTAGCAGCCGAACTTGTGCTTCTTGTAGCCCAGGGCATCGGCGTGGCGCGCGGCCCAGGGGTACTTGAGGTAGGCACCGAGGGTTGCGTAGGTCAGGCGCATGCCACCATCGAACTGGTGGTATTCGAGCTGCGTGAGGACACGAAACCCTTGGGCGTTACCTTCGAAATTGAGGAAGTCGCCGCGCTGCTCGTCGCTCATGTCGTCCAGCCAGCCACGCCCGGCAGCCTGTTGGAACCAGTGGCGAATGGCGTCCTCGCCCGAGTGGCCGAACGGCGGGTTGCCGATGTCGTGGGCCAGGCAGGCCGACTGCACGATCATTCCCAGGTCGCTGGGTTCGCACCAGTCCGGCAGTTGGCCGCGCAGGGTCTCGCCGACACGCATGCCCAGCGAGCGGCCGACGCAGCTGACTTCCAGGGAGTGGGTGAGGCGGGTGTGGATGTGGTCGTTGCTGGACACCGGATGCACCTGGGTCTTGCGCCCCAGGCGGCGGAAGGCGCCGGAGAAGATGATGCGGTCGTGGTCCTTGTGGAAAGGGCTGCGCCCGAGCTCCTCGGGGCTGTAGAGGGCCTTGCCCAGTCGTTCGCGGGTCAGCAGGGTTTGCCAGTCCAAGGCGTTTTCTCCCATCGTCGAGTCGGGATAGCTTCCTGTGTCCGGCGCGCCCGCGCAAGGGCCGGGCGCGCTCGGGCTTCAGCGGCGGCGGCTGCCGAGGAACAGGCGGATCAAGGGGGCCAGGCTGGCGCCCAGGCGCACCAGGCGCGTCAGGTTGCCGCTGCGCACGCCCTTGCCGGTGAGAAAGCCCAGGGCGACCACGGCGCCAATGCCCCACAGCGAGCCGTGCTTGACCCCCAGGCCTTCACCGAACGAGCCGCCCATGCCGCGCAGGCGGCGGACCGGTTCGAGCAACTGCCCGGATTCGTGGCGGATTTCCTGGCGGTGCATTTCCATGCGCAGGCGCAGCAGCGCCTTGCGCAGCTCCCGTGGGTTACGGGTGTTGGGTAGTTCTGGCAGGCTCATGGCAGCAGGCGCTCCCGATCCTTGGCCAACTCCTCGAGGGTGGCATTGAACGGCGAGGATTCGTCGAACACCGCGGCCTTCAGGCGCAGGCCGCAGTACAGCGCGGCGACCCCGTAGAACACGCACAGGCCGATAATCCCGGCCAGGCGGTAGCTATCCCACAGCAGCACCAGCACCAGCCCCGACAGGGCGGTCAGCAGCAGCAGGGCGAACACCAGCGCCAGGCCGGCGAACAGCAGCAGGCTCAAGGTGCGGGCCTTCTGCTCCTGCAACTCGATACCGAACAGCTCGATATGGCTGTGCAGCAAGCCCAGCACGGCCGCGCCCAGGCGCCTGCCGGAGGCGCCCGTGCCGATGGCTTCGTTGTCCATGAAGGTTCCTCAGCGCTTGGCCAGCAGGCCGATCAGCAGGCCGACGCCGGCGGCGATGCCGATGGCCTGCCACGGGTTCTCCTGCACGTACTGCTCGGCGCTGCCCAGGGCCGCCTGGCCACGGGCGCGCACCGAGTCCTGGGTCAGTTGCAGGGTTTCACGAGCCTGGACCAGGCGATCGTGGATCTGCTCGCGCAGTTCATCGGCCTGGTCGCCGGCCAGGTTGGCCGTGTCGGCCAGCAGTTTTTCGGTGTCGCGGACCAGGGCCTGGAAGTCAGCCATCAGTATGTCTTGTGCAGTCTTTGCCGATTTGCTGGCCATAGGTGGGCCTCTCCCTGTGGATGTGTGTGGTATTTCGAGTAAGCGGTGGCGTGGAAGGTTCAGCGGGATGTGTTGGTACAGCGCTTGCTAAAAAACGGTGCGTGTCCGCCGAGGCGTGCGCCGACATCAGGCGCCCTTGCTGCAGATACCGCTAAACCTTAACCCAATCCACGACAAACCCAAGAAAAAACCACGCAGGCCTCGCCCGGCTCACCGAAATTGGGCAGCGGCCTGGCACCGATGCGGTGCATGGATGCCGGTTCTTGAACTGTCCTGGTGCCTTTTTGCAGGTCTGCCATTACATGGAAAACACGCACAGCGCGATGGACTCCCTGGTCCACGGCTCCAACACTTTGTTCATCCTCATGGGCGCTATACTGGTCCTGGCCATGCATGCGGGGTTCGCCTTTCTCGAAGTCGGCACAGTGCGGTACAAGAATCAGGTCAACGCCCTGTCGAAGATCCTCAGCGACTTCGCCATCTCGGCGCTGGTGTACTTCTTCGTCGGTTACTGGATCGCCTATGGCGTGAGCTTCTTGCAGCCGGCGGCGGCGCTGGCCAGCGACCATGGCTACGCGCTGGTCAAGTGCTTCTTCCTGCTGACCTTCGCCGCGGCGATTCCGGCAATCATTTCCGGCGGCATCGCCGAACGCGCGCGCTTTGCGCCGCAACTGTGCGCGACGGCGTTGATCGTGGCGTTCATCTATCCGTTTTTCGAAGGCATCGTGTGGAACGGCAACTTCGGCTTGCAGGCCTGGTTGCAAACGCGCTTCGGTGCGCCGTTCCACGACTTTGCCGGCTCCGTGGTGGTGCACGCCATGGGGGGCTGGCTGGCGCTGGCGGCGGTGTTGCTGCTGGGGGCGCGCCGCGGCCGTTATCGCGATGGCCGGCTGGTGGCGTTCGCCCCCTCGAGCATTCCGTTCCTGGCGCTGGGGTCGTGGATCCTGATCATCGGCTGGTTCGGCTTCAATGTCATGAGCGCGCAGACCCTGCAAGGGGTGAGCGGGCTGGTGGCGATCAATTCGCTGATGGCCATGGTCGGGGGCACCCTGGCGGCATTGCTGGCCGGGCGCAACGACCCCGGTTTCCTGCACAACGGCCCGCTGGCCGGCCTGGTGGCGGTGTGCGCAGGTTCCGACCTGATGCACCCTGTGGGGGCGCTGGCCACCGGCCTGGTGGCAGGCGGGCTGTTCGTCTGGTGCTTCACTGCCGCGCAGAACCGCTGGAAGATCGACGACGTGCTGGGGGTATGGCCGCTGCATGGCCTGTGCGGCGTGTGGGGCGGCATCGCCTGCGGCGTGTTCGGGCAGGTGGCCCTGGGAGGGCTGGGCGGTGTCAGCCTGGTCAGCCAACTGCTGGGCAGCCTTGCGGGTGTGCTGGTGGCACTGATCGGCGGCTTTGCTGTGTATGGTCTGCTCAAGGTGCTGCATGGTTTGCGCTTGAACCATGAACAGGAGTTCCAGGGCGCGGACCTGGCGGTGCATCGCATCGGCGCCACCAGCCAGGATTGAGGCAGGTCAGGTGCACGCAGGCGCAGGCGGACCTAGAATGAGCATCCCTTCCTGCGATTTTGCGGATAGACGCATGCTGCCTGAAACCCAATTGTTCGGCACCCTCGGGTGCCATCTGTGCGAAGTGGCCGAAGCGTTGCTGATGCCATTCGTCGAGCACGGCTTGCTGGTCGAACTGGTCGATATCGCCGACAGTGAGGTGCTGTTCGAACGTTACGGGCTGATCATTCCGGTATTGCGCCGTTGCGATACCGGTGCCGAGCTGGGTTGGCCGTTCGATGCCGAGCAGATAGTGGCCTTCCTCGGCTGAGTAGCGCATTGACGGCACCCGCTTCGCTTCGTATTCTGTATATAAATACAGTATCCCGAGGTAGGTCATGCTCAATGTCGAGCAACTCAAGTACAGCATCAATCACATGGCGCCCGAGCGTGTGTGCGAGGCGGTGCTGGAACTGCGCCTCGATGGCATCGTCACCGACGAGCGCACACCGTTCGGCAAGGTCCATTTCAACACCTGCTTTGCCGAGATCGAGGCGCTGTTCCAGCGTGCCGGCTTCCACCGCCCGCTGGATGTCGTGGGCTACCAGGGGCTGAGCTACGCCCTCTACGATCCGGGTCGCTGGGACGCGGTGCAGGTACTGCGTTGGCTGAAGGCGCGCTGCGAGCCGGCCTGCGAGGCTGGTTGAGGGGCGGGGGGTAGGAGATAATGTCCGCCCACGCAGAACCGAGCCCGATGATGACCACGCCTTTCGACCCCGCCCAACAGCAAGCCAGCACTGTATGCCTGCCGCCTGGGCCCTGGGCAAACGTGCTCGACTGCCTGTGCGAGCATTTCAAGGGCATCAGCCGCGAACAATGGCTCGACCGCTTCGCCCGAGGGCGGGTATTGAATGCCGAGGGCCAGCCGATTGCAGCGGACACCCGCTATCGTCGGGGCATGCGCCTGCACTATTTCCGTGAAGTACCCAATGAAAGGGTGATCCCGGTGCAGGAAGAAATCCTGCATGTGGATGAGCACCTGGTGGTAGCGGACAAGCCGCATTTCCTGCCTGTGACGCCCACCGGCGAGTATGTCGAGCAGACGCTGCTGCGCCGGCTGATCCGGCGCCTGGACAACCCGCATCTGGTTCCGCTGCATCGCATTGACCGACACACGGCTGGGCTGGTGCTGTTCTCTGCCAACCCTCAGAGCCGTGGCGCCTATCAGCGCCTTTTTCCCGAGCGGCGTATCGACAAGCACTACCAGGCCATTGCCGCGGCGATGCCGCAGCATGACTACCCGCTGGTGCATCGCAGCCGCCTGGTGCATGGCGAACCGTTCTTCCGCATGCATGAGGTCGAAGGGGGCGACAACAGTGAAACCCATGCCTGCGTACTGGAAAAGCAGGGCGAACTGTGGCGCTACGGCCTTTCACCGGTCACCGGCAAGACTCACCAGTTGCGTGTGCACATGGCGGCGCTCGGGGCGGGGATCTGCAACGATCCGTTCTATCCGCAGCTGGTAAACGAGCAGGATGATTACGCACGGCCACTCAAGCTGCTGGCCCATAGCCTGCGTTTCGAGGATCCGTTGACGGGTGAGGTTCGTTACTTCGAGAGCCGGCTGGCGCTCGACTGGTAAAAGCATCGCCGGCAAGTTGGCTACCACAGAAATGGCGCTTGGCCTGAGGGCGGCGCGGTCAGTGTGGGAGCCGGCTTGCCGGCGATGCGCCGCTTAAGCGGCGCCTTTTGTCATCAGCGGTTGAAACGCTCCACCAGCGAGTACTGGGTCCCCGCAGTGCTGGTCAGCTCTTCGCTGAGCAGCGCCGAGCGCTGGGCCTGGCCGGCGGTCTGGTCGGCGAGGTCGGCGATGGTGCTGATGTTGCGACTAATCTCCTCGGCCACCGCGCTCTGCTCTTCGGTGGCCGCGGCGATCTGTGTCGCCATGTCGGTGATATTGGCCACGGCATCGCTGATGCCCACCAATGCCTGGTCGGCCTGCATGACCCGCTCGACGCCTTCCTGGGCCTGGCGATGGCCGGATTCCATGGTCTGCACCGCGTTGTTGGCGGTCTGTTGCAGCTTGGCGATCAGGGTGTGGATCTGCCCGGTGGACTCAGCGGTTCGCTGGGCCAGTTGGCGGACCTCATCGGCCACCACGGCGAAGCCGCGACCCATCTCCCCGGCGCGGGCCGCTTCGATGGCAGCGTTGAGCGCCAGCAGGTTGGTCTGGTCGGCGATGCCCTTGATCACATCTACCACGCCGCCAATCTCGTCGCTGTCCTTGGCCAGCTGGGTGACGGTCAGCCCGGTTTCGCCCACGGCAGCCGACAGCCGTTCGATGGCGTCACGGGTTTCGCCGGCAATATTGCGGCCCTGGCTGGTCAGGCGATTGGCCTCCTGCGTCGCGTCGGCGGTGCGCTGAACATGGTTGGCCACTTCCTGGGTGGTGGCGGCCATCTGGTTGACGGCGGCGGCCACCTGCTCGGTCTCCACGCGCTGGCGCTCCAGGCCCGAGGAACTCTGGTGGGCGAGGGTGTCGGACTGGCGGGCCTGGTCGCTGAGCTGCTCGGCGCTGTCCTGCAGGCGGGTCAGGCAGGTCTTCATCCGTGCGTCCTGGCTGAGCATGGCCATTTCCAGGCGTGCCTGAACGCCGCGGCTGTCGGTGTACATCTGTGCGATCAGCGGGTCGGAGGTGGTCTGTTCTGCCAGGCGCAGCAGGCGCTTGAGGCCGCGTTGCTGCCAGCTCAGGCCGAGCAGGCCCAGCGGCACCGACAGGCCGGCGGCCAAGGCGAAGCCCCAGGAGTGGCCCAGCCAGTTGCCGATCAGGAAACCGACCTGGCTGATCAGGATGAACGGCAACCAGTCCTGCAGCACCGGCAGCCACTTGTCACGTTTCGGGATGGCCGACTTGCCCTGGTTGATGCGCTGGTACAGCGCCTCGGCGCGGCGGATCTGCTCGGCGGTGGGCTTGACCCGCACCGACTCGTAGCCGACCACCTGGTTGTTGTCGAAGATCGGTGTGACGTAGGCATTGACCCAGTAGTGGTCGCCCGACTTGCAGCGGTTCTTGACGATACCCATCCACGGCAGGCCCTGCTTGAGGGTCTGCCACATATGGGCGAATACGGCTGACGGGACGTCGGGGTGACGCACCAGGTTGTGCGGTGCGCCCATCAGGTCATCGCGGGAGAATCCGCTGATCTCGATGAAGGCATCGTTGCAGTAAGTGATCACGCCTTTGGCGTTGGTGGTGGAGATCAACCGCTGCTGGGCAGGGAAAGTCCGTTCTCTCTGGGTAATCGGCTGGTTGTTACGCATTGGCTGTTCAATCCGCAAGGCTTTCGACGGGTATCGGCAAGCCTCTGGTTTTATTGAATGAATATTTGACTGCCTTGATCTGGGGCAAGGTGCCATCAGTGTGGTTGAGCTATCGCAGCCGACCTGATCGCAGCCATTGCCTTCAATATTGCAGTTTTCTTTATAAATGATGACGTTTAGGTCTGATCATGACCGATTGTTCAGCTCGGGGCCAGCATCGGGTAGCTGAACAGGGCGAAGTGCGCCAGGTTGACGCAGGTGTGGCACAGCACCGCCGCTGCCAGCCCGCCATGGCGATAGGCCAGACCATACCCCACCCCGGCCAGGGTGGCCAGGTAGAACCACTGCCAGCCGCCGGCCAGGTGCGCGAGGCCGAACAACAGGGCGGCCACCAGCAGCGCCAGCCCCTCATGTTTGAACAGACGTTGCAGGCCGCCCTGGATGTAGCCACGGAACAGCAGTTCCTCGGTCAGGCTCACCAGCAGCAGGTTGTTGGCCAGCCACAGCCAGGCCTGGTCCGGCCATTTCGGTGCCCAGGCCACCAGGCCCAGGGCCGAGGCACCACCCAGACAGGCGAGCAGGGTAAGGGGAAGGATCAGCGCCAGGCTCATGGCCAGGCCGCGACCGCGCAGCATTACCAGCCAAGGGCAGGCCAGCAGCAGCCACAGGCCGATCAGCGGCTTGTCCAGGTTCAGGTACATGGAGAAGGGTACCGCGCCTTCGCTGAGGACGGCCTTGTCGATGACGCGAGCGCCATGGAAACCGGGCAGCCAGTGCAGCGCCAGGGCGATGCCCAGGAGGATGAACAGCAGATGGCCGAGGCTTTGTTGCCAGCGCACCGGACGGCGGACGAGCAGGGCACTGCACAGCAGCGCGAGCAAGGCGGGCAGGGCGGCGAGGCCGAGGCTGCCGTAGGTCAGGGCGATCGCATAGCCGAGGGCAAGCAGGAGCAGGGCGATCCAGTGGAGAAGAGGCATGGTGTTTCCTTAGTGCCGGTGAATCAGAGGAGGGTAGGACTCCTCGTCTGGCCTTCAGGACACCTGAAACCACCCGCGCGGGGCAAGCCCCCACATTGCGTGGGAGCGGGCTTGCCCCGCGAAGGGGCCTTATCCTGCGATCAATTGCCGCAGCACATAATGCAGGATCCCCCCCGACTTGAAGTACTCCACCTCATTGAGAGTGTCGATCCGACACAGGACCTCGATCTGCTCCTGGCGCCCGTCTTCGCGAGTGATGCGCAGCGGCAGGCTCATGCCCGGGCGGATCTGCGCATCAGTCAGCCCCAGCACATCGATGCGCTCGCTGCCGGTCAGCCCCAGGCGCTTGCGGTCGTCCCCTGCCTTGAACTGCAGTGGCAGCACGCCCATACCCACCAGGTTGGAGCGGTGGATGCGTTCGAAACTCTCCGCCAGCACCGCCTTGACCCCCAGCAGGTTGGTGCCCTTGGCCGCCCAGTCGCGGCTGGAGCCGGTGCCGTATTCCTGCCCGGCGATCACCACCAGCGGCGTGCCATCCTGCTGGTAACGCATGGCGGCATCGTAGATCGACAGCTTTTCACCGCTGGGCACGTACAGGGTGTTGCCGCCTTCCTCGCCACCGAGCATTTCGTTGCGGATGCGGATGTT
The DNA here is from genome assembly GCF_054062095.1 of Pseudomonas sp. TE6288. Lineage (NCBI taxonomy): Bacteria > Pseudomonadati > Pseudomonadota > Gammaproteobacteria > Pseudomonadales > Pseudomonadaceae > Pseudomonas > Pseudomonas sp. TE6288. The sequence goes on along the minus strand of NZ_JBSSEW010000009.1, from coordinate 9,208 downwards.
GGCGAAGGTGCCGCGCATCATCACTTCGTGGTTGCCGCGCCGTGAGCCGTAGGAGTTGAAGTCGCGCGGTTCCACGCCCTTGCCGCGCAGGTAGCGGCCGGCCGGGCTGTCGGCCTTGATGTTGCCGGCCGGGGAAATGTGGTCAGTGGTTACCGAGTCGCCGAGCAGGGCGAGGATGCGTGCGTTGCGCACATCACCGATCTCCGGCAGTGGGCCGCCGATGTCATCGAAGAAGGGCGGGTGCTGGATATAGGTGGAATCGGCCTGCCAGACATAGGTCGCGGCCTGTGGCACTTCGATCGCCTGCCACTGGGCATCGCCGGCGAACACCTCGGCGTATTCCTTGTGGAACATGCGGGTGTCGACATTGCTGACCGCCTCGGCGATCTCCTGCTGGCTTGGCCAGATGTCGCGCAGGTAGACAGGCTTGCCGTCCTTGCCGGTGCCGAGCGGCTCCTGGCTGAGGTCGATGCGCACGCTTCCGGCCAGAGCATAGGCCACCACGAGCGGCGGCGAAGCCAGCCAGTTGGTCTTGACCAGCGGGTGTACCCGGCCTTCGAAGTTGCGGTTGCCCGATAGCACCGAGGCGACGGTGAGGTCGGCGCTGCCGATGGCTTGCTCGATGGCCTCGTCCAGAGGGCCCGAGTTGCCGATGCAGGTGGTGCAGCCATAACCGACCAGGTCGAAACCGAGCTGGTCGAGGTATTGTGTCAGGCCCGCGGCCTTGTAGTAGTCGGTGACAACCTTGGAGCCGGGGGCGAGCGAACTCTTCACCCAGGGCTTGCGTTGCAGGCCTTTCTCCACGGCTTTCTTCGCCACCAGCCCGGCGGCCATCATCACGCTGGGGTTGGAGGTGTTGGTGCAGGATGTGATGGCGGCGATCACCACCGCGCCGTCGCGCAGGGTGTGGGTCTGGTTTTCGTGGGTGTAGTCGATCTCGCCAGCCTGGTCGGCATTGCCCACCGCCACGCCACCGCCGCCTTCGCTTTCCAGGCGGCCGACTTCCTTGGCCAGTGGTTTGGGCTGCAACTCGATGAAGTGGTCGAAGGCCTGGCGCACCTGGCCCAGGGCGACGCGGTCCTGCGGGCGCTTGGGCCCGGCCAGGCTGGCTTCCACATCGTTCATGTCCAACGCCAGGGTGTCGCTGAACAACGGCTCCTGGCCGGGCAGGCGCCACAGGCCCTGGGCCCTGCAGTAGGCCTCGACCAGTTGCACGGTCTCCTCGGGGCGGCCGGACAGGCGCAGGTAGTCGAGGGTCACCTGGTCGACCGGGAAGAAACCACAGGTGGCGCCATACTCGGGGGCCATGTTGGCGATGGTGGCGCGATCGGCCAGCGGCAGGTCGGCCAGGCCGTCGCCATAGAACTCGACGAACTTGCCCACCACGCCCTTCTTGCGCAGCATCTGCGTGACTGTCAGGACCAGGTCGGTAGCGGTGATGCCCTCGCGCAGCTTGCCGGTGAGCTTGAAACCGATCACCTCGGGGATCAGCATCGATACCGGCTGGCCGAGCATGGCTGCCTCGGCCTCGATGCCGCCCACGCCCCAGCCGAGCACGCCCAGGCCGTTGATCATGGTGGTGTGCGAGTCGGTGCCGACCAGGGTGTCGGGGAAGGCATAGGTACGGCCGTCCTCTTCGCGGGTCCATACCGTGCGGCCCAGGTACTCGAGGTTGACCTGGTGGCAGATGCCGGTGCCCGGCGGCACCACGCGGAAGTTGTCGAAGGCGCTCTGGCCCCAGCGCAGGAAGGCGTAGCGTTCGCCGTTGCGCTGCATCTCGATGTCGACGTTCTGGGCGAATGCGGCCGGGGTGGCATAACGGTCGACCATCACCGAGTGGTCGATCACCAGGTCCACCGGCGACAACGGGTTGATCCGCTGCGGGTCGCCGCCGGCCTTGGCCATGGCCGCGCGCATGGCGGCCAGGTCGACCACCGCCGGCACGCCGGTGAAGTCCTGCATCAGCACCCGCGCGGGGCGGTACTGGATCTCGCGGTCGGAGCGACGCTCCTGCAGCCAGGCGGCGAGGGCGCGCAGGTCGTCACCGGTAACGGTCTTGCCGTCTTCCCAGCGCAGCAGGTTCTCCAGCAGTACCTTGAGCGACATGGGCAGGCGCTGCAGGTCGCCGAGCTGGCGGGCGGCGTCGGGCAAGCTGAAATAGTGGTAGGCGCGGTCGGCCACCTGGAGGGTCTTGAGGGTTTTCAGGCTATCGAGCGAGGGCATTTACAACTCCTTGTGCTCCGGTGCCCGGCGACTGCGGGTCGCTCGCCGGTATCACCGCTCTGGACCGGTCCGCACGGCACGGACCTGGCTGAACAGTCAGGTTAGACCGGTTTGCCGGCCCCGACCCTTTTCTGGACCGATGGGGCGTGTCGCTGGTTCCCGACTTCCTTTATCATTCGCCGCCCTGGCGCCGTCTGCGCCAGTGATGTGGAGTGAGAAATGAATACCCTGTTCATGCATTGCCGGCCCGGCTTCGAGGGCGAGGTCTGCGCCGAAAGCAGCGAACACGCCGCCCATTTGGGCGTGCCCGGCTATGCCAAGGGCAAGCCGCAGAGTGCCTGCGCCGAGTTCGTCTGCACCGAGCCCGGTGGCGCCGAACGCATGATGCAGGCGCTGCGCTTCTCGCAGCTGATCTTCCCGCGCCAGTGGGCCCGCGGTATGTACGTCGAGTTGCCAGAGACCGACCGTATCAGCGTGCTGCTCGAGCACCTGGCCGGACTGCCGGTGTGCGGCAGCCTGTGGCTGGAGGTGCTCGACAGCAACGAGGGCAAGGAGCTGTCGACCTTCTGCCGCAAGTTCGAAGTGCCGCTGCGCAAGGCCCTGGAGAAGGCCGGCCGCCTGGTCGATGACGCCCGCCGTCCGCGCCTGCTGCTGACCTTCATCAGCGGCCGCCGGGTGTTCCTCGGCCTGGCCGAGGCCGACAACTCGGCGCTGTGGCCGATGGGCATCCCACGGCTGAAGTTCCCCCGCGAGGCCCCGAGCCGATCGACCCTCAAGCTGGAGGAAGCCTGGCACCAGTTCATCCCGCGCGAGCAATGGGACGCGCGCCTGAACGATGACATGACGGGTGTCGACCTGGGCGCCTCGCCCGGAGGCTGGACCTACCAGCTGGTCAAGCGTGGCATGCTGGTGACCGCCATCGACAACGGACCGATGGCCGAGAGCCTCATGGATACCGGCCTGGTCACCCATCTGATGGCCGACGGTTTCACCTGGCAGCCGAAGCAGACGGTGGACTGGATGGTCTGCGATATCGTCGAGAAGCCGGCGCGTACCGCTTCGCTGATCGAGACTTGGCTGGGCGAGGGCTTGTGCCGCGAGGCGGTGGTCAACCTGAAGCTGCCGATGAAGCAACGCCACGCCGAGGTTCGCAAGCTGCTGGACCGCATTGAGGCTGGGTTCAAGGCACGCAAGGTGAAGGTCTCGATCGCCTGCAAGCAGCTGTATCACGACCGTGAGGAAGTCACCTGCCATCTGCGCCGGCTGGACCTGAAGCCGCGCTGAGCCCATCGCGGGGCAAGCCCGTTCCCACGGTACCCGGCCCTTGTGGGAGTGGGCTTGGCGCCCCTCGGCCGATACGCCACAATGACGAGCATTTTGCGGAGCCTTTCATGACCGATTTCACCCACGACGCGATCCTCGACGCCACCGGCCTGAACTGCCCGGAGCCGGTGATGATGCTGCACAAGCATGTGCGCGAGCTGGTATCCGGCGGCGTGCTCAAGGTCATCGCCACCGACCCGTCGACCCGCCGCGACATCCCCAAGTTCTGCATCTTCCTCGGCCACGAGCTGCTCGGCCAGCAAGAAGACGCCGGAACCTACCTGTACTGGATCCGCAAGAAGGCCGACTGAGCCTGCCGCGATCGCGCTACACTGCGCTCCCCTGACAGGAGAGCGCCATGCTGATAGTTGCCGACGAGAATATCCCGCTGCTCGATGCCTTCTTTGCCGGTTTCGGTGAAATTCGCCGTTATCCCGGCCGGGCCATCGACGCCGACTGCGTCAAGGACGCCGACGTGCTGCTGGTACGCTCGGTGACTCGCGTCGATCGGCAACTGCTTGAGGGCAGTCGGGTGGGCTTCGTCGGCACCTGCACCATCGGCACCGATCATCTCGACCTCGAGCATTTCGCCCAAGCCGGTATCCACTGGAGCAGCGCGCCGGGCTGCAATGCCCGTGGCGTGGTGGACTACGTGCTGGGCAGCCTGCTGACCCTGGCCGAACTCGAGGGTGCCGACCTGGGCAAGCGCGTCTATGGCGTGGTCGGCGCGGGTGAGGTCGGCGGGCGGCTGGTGCGGGTGCTGCGCGGCCTTGGTTGGAAGGTGCTGGTGTGCGACCCGGTGCGCCAGGCCAGCGAGACCGGCGATTTTGTCGATCTCGATAGTGTCCTCGCGCAGTGTGATGTGATCAGCCTGCACACGCCGCTGCAGCGTGGCGGCGAGCACCCGACCTGGCACCTGCTCGACAAGTCGCGCCTGGCCCGCTTGCGCGCAGGCGCCTGGCTGATCAACGCCAGCCGTGGGCCTGTGGTGGACAACGCGGCCCTGCGCGAACTGCTGCTGGATCGCGAGGATCTGCACGCGGTGCTTGATGTGTGGGAGGGAGAGCCGCAGGTGGACCTGCAACTGGCTGACCTGTGCACCCTGGCCACGCCGCACATCGCCGGCTACAGCCTGGACGGCAAGCAGCGGGGCACGGCGCAGATTTACCAGGCCTTCTGCCGCTGGCGCGGGGAGCCCGAGCAGGTGCGCCTTGCCGACCTGCTGCCGGCGCCGGGCCTTGCGCGGATCGAGTTTGACGCGAGCGCGGATTCGGCTTGGGCATTGGCCACCCTGTGCCGGGCGGTCTACGACCCACGTCGTGACGATGCCGATTTCCGTCGCAGCCTGAGCGAAGATCCGCTCGAACAGCGTGCGGCGTTCGACCTGCTGCGCAAACACTACCCGGTAAGGCGTGAGATCGAGGGGCTGGCGGTGGGTGTACGTGGGGAGGCGCCGCAGCTGGCGCAACTGGTCAGTGCGCTGGGGGCGGTGCTGGCCTGAGGCTCGGCCACTAAAAACCCGGCGCAAGCGCCGGGTTGCACGCAATTCAGGGGTCAGGTCTTGCGGGTTTTCTCGGCCCGGCTGGCTTCCAGGTCCTTGCAGGCCTTCTGGATCATCTGCTCGGTGATGGGTACCTCGCGGCCCTGGGCATCGATGATCGAGCCGCAGACCTGATGTTGCGCAGGGGGCTGGGTCTTGGGCGTATCGGTGTGCTGCAAGCTCATGTCCTGTCTCCTCTTTCAGGTTCAAGCTCAAGGTATCGCTTCGCCGTGACTGGTCTGTGACAGCTTTTCGGCTTCATGCTGGATCAGTCCACCAGAAAGCGCGGCAAAGCTCCAGTCACACTTTAGAACGAATGGGCATAGCCACTGTCGCTCCGTCCGGGCATGGGACGACCTCGCATTCCCAGGCGTTGCATAGCGCCGACGAGTGGTAGTCTGCTACCAATCCCCTGTGGAACGACCTTTGCCATGTCCGATCCGATCTCTCCCCGCCAACGCCGCGCCCTGCACCTGGGCTGGCAGTTCGTGCGACCCTATCGCCGCCAGGCGCTGCTGGCCTTGCTGGCGCTGGTGGTCACTGCCGCCATCACCCTGTCCATGGGGCAGGGGATCCGCCTGCTGGTCGATCAGGGCTTCATGACCGGCTCGGCGCACCAGCTCAACCAGACCATTGGCCTGTTCCTGCTGCTGGTGCTGGCCCTGGCGGTGGGGACGTTCGCCCGCTTCTACCTGGTGTCGTGGATCGGCGAGCGCTGCGTGGCCGATATCCGCCGGGCGGTGTTCGACCACCTGGTCGGCCTGCACCCGGGTTTTTTCGAGGACAACCGCAGTTCGGAGATCCAGTCGCGGCTGACCGCCGACACCACCTTGCTGCAGTCGGTGATCGGCTCGTCGCTGTCGATGTTCCTGCGCAATGCGCTGATGGTGGTCGGCGGGGTGATCCTGCTGTTCGTCACCAACCCCAAGCTGACCAGCATCGTGGTGCTGGCCCTGCCCCTGGTGCTGGCGCCGATCCTGCTGTTTGGCCGGCGCGTACGCAGCCTGTCGCGGCAGAGCCAGGACCGGGTGGCCGATGTCGGCAGCTATGTCGCCGAGACCCTTGGCCAGATCAAGACGGTGCAGGCCTACAACCACCAGGCGCGCGACCAGGCACTGTTCGGCGACACCGTGGAGGCGGCGTTCGATGTGGCGCGCCGTCGCATCGCCCAGCGCGCCTGGCTGATCACCCTGGTGATCGTGCTGGTGCTTGGCGCAGTGGGGGTGATGCTCTGGGTCGGCGGCATGGATGTGATCGCCGGGCGTATCTCCGGCGGCGAGCTCGCCGCGTTCGTGTTCTACAGCCTGATCGTCGGCAGCGCCTTTGGCACCCTGAGCGAGGTGATTGGCGAATTGCAACGGGCCGCCGGTGCCGCCGAGCGCATCGCCGAGCTGCTGGCGGCGCAGACGGCGATCCTGGCGCCGTCACAGCCGGCGGGATTGGCGCACGGGCGCGCCAGTGGCGACATCGAACTGCGCGAGGTGCGCTTCGCCTACCCGTCACGGCCCGCGGTGGCGGCCGTCGACGGCCTGAGCCTGCATGTCCGTCCCGGCGAGACCGTGGCGTTGGTTGGGCCGTCGGGGGCCGGCAAATCGACCTTGTTCGACCTGCTGCTGCGGTTCTACGATCCGCAAGGTGGCGCGATTCTACTCGATGGCCAGCCGATAACCGGTCTGGCGCCTGCCGACCTGCGCCGCCAGTTTGCCCTTGTGGCCCAGCAACCGGCGCTGTTTCGCGGCACGGTCGAGGCCAACATCCGTTATGGCCGGCCCGAGGCCAGCCTGGCCGAGGTCGAGGCGGCGGCGCGCGGTGCCCATGCCCATGAGTTCATCATCCAGCTGCCTCAGGGCTACCAGACACCCTTGGGCGAAGGGGGCGTGGGCTTGTCCGGTGGCCAGCGTCAGCGCCTGGCGATTGCCCGGGCGCTGTTGGTGGATGCGCCGATCCTGCTGCTGGACGAAGCCACCAGCGCGTTGGACGCGCAAAGCGAGTATCTGATCCAGCAGGCATTGCCAGAACTGATGGCCGGGCGCACCACGCTGGTCATCGCCCACCGCCTGGCGACGGTGCAGCATGCCGACCGTATCGCGGTGATCGACAAAGGCCGACTGGCGGCAGTCGGGACCCATCGACAATTGATCGAGCAAAGCCCACTCTACGCCCGCCTGGCAGCACTGCAATTCAACTCGGGTTGAGCGTCTTTGCTGTCGCTGTTTTGTAACAATTCTGTAGCAATTGCCTGAGACTATCTGCCTCGGCTGTTGCGCAGGTGCTTGCCCTGGTTGCCATCGCCCGATGGCGGCGTTGATGGGGCAGCGAACGAGGACAAGGACGCCTCTGTCGGCGGTGCCGGCGTGCGCCGTTTCCCTCTTCCTTGTTCCGAGATCCGCAATCTTGCGTAAAACCCTCAGAGTGCAAATTCTCTCCCTGCTCGGTGGCAGCCTGTTGGCGATCCTGTTGATCGCCCTGGTGTGCTTCCAGTTCCTGTCGTCCAGTGTGCGCGGCTACGCCGAGTTGGTGGACGGACCCTTGCGTGCCTCGCAGCTGATCGACGAAGCCAACCTGCAGTTCAAGATCCAGGTGCAGGAGTGGAAGAACGTGCTGCTGCGTGGTCGCCAACCCGCGGAGCTGGACAAGTACTGGCAGCAGTTCCAGGCCCGCGAGCAGCAGGTGCAGCAATTGCTGGGGCAATTGATCGACAGCAGCGACCCGGCGCTCAAATCGCGTCTGGAGCAGCTCAAGGCCAGCCACCGCCAGCTGGGTTCGGCCTACGAGCAAGGGCGCCAGGCATTCCTGGCCGCCGGTGGCGACCCGGTGGCCGGCGACCTGGCGGTCAAGGGCGTGGACCGCGCCACCAGCGACCAGATGAGTGCACTGGTGGAGCAACTGCGCGCCGATGCCCACGGGCGTGCCGACGCCATCAGCGCCAGCGCCGAGCGCACGGTGTGGTTGGGCGTGCTGGTGATGCTGGCCTCGGCCGTGCTGGTCGGGCTGTTCAGCCTATGGCTGGTCAACCGCAGCCTGGTCGAGCCGATTCGCCAGTTGATCGACTACGTCGCCCAGCTCAGCCAGGGGCGTTTCGCCGCCAGGGTCGACAGCCGCCGCGAGGATGAACTCGGACGCCTGGCGCTGGCCGCCAACACCCTGCGCGATTTTCTTGCCGACACCGTTGGCCGGCTCAAGGACAACGCCGAAGAGCTGGAGAGCGCCAGCGGCCAGCTCAGCCGTATCGCCGGCGACATGGCCCACGGCACCCATGATCAATTCCTGCGTACCGACCAGGTCGCCACGGCCATGCACGAGATGTCCGCCACCGCCCAGGAAGTGGCCCGCCATGCCGCCGATGCCGCCCGCGCGGCGGACGAGGCCGACCACAGCGCCCAGGCGGGCGAGCAGGTCATGCAGCGCACCATCGACACCATTGCCGTGGTCAACCGCGAGATCGCCGGCACCGCAGCGGTGATTCGCCACCTGGAAAACGACAGCACGCGCATCGGCAAGGTGCTTGAAGTGATTCGCGGCATCGCCGAACAGACCAACCTGCTGGCGCTCAACGCCGCCATCGAAGCCGCCCGTGCCGGCGAGGCCGGACGGGGTTTCGCGGTGGTGGCCGATGAGGTGCGCAGCCTGGCCCAGCGCACCGCGGCATCGATCGCCGAGATCCACCAGATCATCGAGGCGGTGCAGTCGGGCGCGGTGGAGGCGGTCAAGGCCATCGAGAGTGGCCAGCAGCGCAGCGAGGAGGGCGCCGAACAGGTGCAGCAGGCCGGGCAGATGCTGCAGCGCATCACCACGGCGGTGGAGGCGATCCGCGATATGAACCGCCAGATCGCCACCGCCGCGGAGGAGCAGACCAGCGTCGCCGAGGACATCTCGCGCAACCTGGTCGAGATCACCCGCATCGCCACCGCCAACCAGCAGGCGGTGCAGCACACCGAACAGGCCGGACAGCGCCTGCACGGACTGTCGGGTCAGTTGGGCGAAGTGACTTCCCGCCTGACCGCCTGACGGTAGTGCGGGGGGGGGGGGGGGCCCCCCCCCCCGCCCCCCCCCCCCCCCCCCCCACACCCAACGGACCCGGGGGCCCCGGGGCCCCCGGGGGGCGCCCGCGCCGCCCGCTGG